>CBFHWY010000099.1:0-8642 GCA_965659675.1 Salibacteraceae bacterium
AACTAAAACGACTCAGAGCCAAATTTTGTAGATAAACGTACCAGGGATGGCCCCAGTTCGCCAGGTCTTTCATGACCCTGCCTTGCCACTCTAGTTTGCTCACGGCCACCATATATCCTGGGTCAGCCTGTTCTCTTAGAAAATAATATCCCGCCACGATCAGAAAAACGAGCACCATTGGTAACCAGGTCTGGAATCGCTTAAGCAGTTTTGGTGAGCGAATCAAAAGAATAACAGCCAGCACAGGCAAGCTGAGGAATGCGGCCACACCTTTTGTAAGAAACCCCAACAAAAGTGCAACTGCTGAGAACCAAATCCACTCCTTCTTTACCTCATAGATGTAGATCAGGAATCCCATGATAAAATGAAAGCTAAATAGGCAGAGTAACGCATCGGTATCCCCACTTCTTGCAACATGCCAACCCATAAAGCCCAGGTTAGTGATCAACATTATTGCAGCAAGAATTCCAGCAAAATAGCTACCAAAAAGTCGTTTGGAGTAGAAAATAAATGACCAGCACAAGAGAAGGGTAGCGATGGCGGATGGCAAACGAACAGCCAGCTCATTTATCCCAAAAAGCTTATATCCGAAAGCGATCAACCAGATCAACAATGGAGGTTTACTGTTAGAATGTTCAGGCACACCTGAATAATGCACTACAAGCAAGTTGCCATTATTTAACATGTCTATAGCACTTAACGCTCTGCGGGCTTCATCCCAAATATGGAGAGGTAAGCTGTCAAGGTGAAGAAAGATCGGAAAATAGAACACCACAGATAAGAGCAGAAAGACTGCGATAATCTTGATCACTGGTTTTCCCTTAAACTTCATCGAGACGCAAAACTAGAAAATGGTCACTTTTAGCAGCTTTTGACCTGCTTGCAATTTAGAATCGAAACAAATTCGGATTCCTACTAGGCAAATCACGTGAGAATTCTCAACTTTGAGACATGAAGACCAAGTATGCCATTTTAGTTGTGATCCTGCTCACAGTTTTTGCATGTTCAGGAGAAAAGAAAGAAGAGAAAGCAGATTCCATCGAACAGGAGAATACAAGCAAAGCAGATAGTGTTGTAGATGCTCGCAGATCTCGTTCTGAGTTAGCCGTAATGATGAGGAACATTTACATCGATATGCATGATAACAAAGAGTTGTTAGCTTCAGGCACTATGCCAGATATCGACTGGGGAAAATACACTCACATCAAAGAAGCCGAACCCACAGATGCTGAAGACAGTGGCCCTGCTTTTGAAGCATTCGCAGATGCATATGTTAATCAGTTAAAGGCATTCAACAACTCCAATGATTCCAACCGGATCGAGACCTACAATAATTTGGTCAATGGATGTTTGAGTTGCCATCAGCAGTACTGCATTGGTCCGATGGACATCATCAAAACGCTCAAAATAGAGCAATAGCGAGCTTTTCGCGTTTAAATCCCAGGCAGGATGGAAAAAGTCTGCTTATTCCTTTGCCACCAGAATATCTTAAGATACATTTGGGAACAATCTTAAATTAATAATTATGCGAAAACTTCAAATTTTGGTGGCAGCGCTGCTTGTAGGAGGTATGACCTCTTGCACAGTAACCTACCATAATGTTACCAATAACCCTGTAGGTACTAAATCAGGAAAGGCTAGAGCTGGAATGTTCCAGGCTGATGCTGACTACTCTTTTGGAACTGCAGCCAAAAAAGGAAATATCAATAAGATCGGAACCACTACATTCATTTATAGTCCGTTCGGAGTAAGAACCATTGTTACAGGAGAATAAGTATGAAAAAGAATATCACAAAAGGCCTAACGGCTATCGCTATGGCATTCACCTTTGCTTCATGCACTACAACAATGCCACTTACTGCTACGAATAATCCCATTGGTTCAAAAGAAGGAACTTCTACCAACAAGTGCTTCTTTGCAGCACCAGTGGTTTCTGCTGGTCCCGGACAGGTGACCTCATATGGACTTTGCACTAGCAACAAGAAATATGGAATTCAGCAAGCAGCTGCAGACGCGGGAATTAGTAAAGTCGGAACAGTAGATCTCAAAACGCAGAATCTATTTATTATGACCAAATTCACATTAATCGTAACAGGAGAATAATTATGAAAAAACTAATGATTTTGGTAATTGCAGTAGCAGCTATTGCATTACAATCTTGCACAGTTTCTCATCCAGTTCTTGTTACTGACAATGCTGTTGGATCAAAAACAGGTGAGGCAAGCTATAAAGTGATCCTTGGATTTCCTCCTATGAAAGCTGATGCTAGTATCAGAACTGCCGCTAAAAATGGTGGAATCGATAAAGTAGCAACAGTAGACGTAGTTGTTCGTGGAGGTCTTTTCACGACTACAGTTACTACGAGAGTAACCGGAGAGTAAGCAAGTTTTCGAATGAATTACAAGCCGCTGCAACCATTTGGTTCAGCGGCTTTTTTATGATCTTCTTTTCAAAAAGAAGAATCCGAGTTGGAATGAAATACTGCTGAAGCGTATCCGAAGACGATCCGAATCATTCAATCTACTTTTGAGTTGATAAACTTGCTGGCCAAAACCAAGTCCGGCGTAGAATCTCGTCAGACGATAATTGATCCCAAGTCGATAATCCGCACCGAACCCATTGGAAGAAAGACTCTCCAAACTCTCGAGCGAAACACTTCGGTAAGATTCATTCATTAATAAGGGTCTGAAATTAACTGAAGCACTCAGACCTAAATTCGTAATGGGTTTCAGGTATACATAGCCCTTGGCTCCCATGGTTAACTGTACGAGATTTCCATTAAAGACGGAGGTCGCCTGAAACCTACCCTGATCTGTTAAAAAGATCTCAGAAACCGAAAGGTTAATCGGAGAATAGCGAAAGCCCATATATGCTCCAAGCCCCTGATTCTTTCTGGCTCTTGGACGATACCATAGTTGAGTCTCCAGTCCTCTTAAACTCCCTTCAAACTCAACATTTGAGAGCTTGCCATTAAAATTTAAGTTCATTTTACTGAAGCTTTGTCGAGCAGCTGAAAAGCCTAACCAAAACTTCGGTTGAATTCTAAAATTGAGTCCTATACGCTGATCAAATTGATCGAGATCGCTCGCCGAGACTCCCTCTCCCCTGCTTAAGTTCTCCAGACTTGGGATCTGATGACTTAGTGCCGAAGACGCAGCATACTCTAACTCAAGTTTTCGATCCTGAGCAAAGAGCTGATGGGTGATCAGTAAAAAAGAAAACAGGCAAACCAGTCGCATAATAGCTTGATTGCAAAAGCGATACCAAATTACAGCAGCAGGGGGCATTTTTCCTGAATAGCTTCATAACTTTGACACAAAGAATTGTTGATGGTAGATATCACACATAAATCCAATACGCTTCGTCATGCTAAGGCCAGAGCAAGCGTAATGCTCAGCAGTAAAGAAGCAATGACAGCCCTGAAGGATCTTAAAGTTCCAAAAGGAAACGTTTTTGAAAGTGCTCGTGTAGCTGCGCTTTATGCTGCTAAAAAAACTGCTGAGATGATCCCAGACTGTCATCCTCTTCCCGTGGAATACACGCATGTTGATTTTTCCATTGAAGAAATGACCCTACACTGTGATATTGAGATCAAGACCATCTACAAGACTGGCGTTGAGGTGGAAGCCATGCATGCTGCATCCATTGCGGCACTAACGGTGTATGATATGCTAAAACCTCTCGACAAAGACATTCATATCCGAGATATCCATTTGCTATGGAAAAAAGGAGGGAAAACAGACAAACAAAAGTTTCTTCCAGAAGTCAGCATCAAAACTTCCATCATTGTGTGCTCTGACTCCATCAGTGCAGGTAATGCCGAAGATAAGAGCGGAAAATGGTTAAAATCAGCGCTTAGCGAATTCAATTGTCACACACTCGAACCTACAGTTGTATCGGATGATCCATCAGAGATAGAAGAGGCAATTCTAGAAGCGTCCAAAAAATCTTCGCTGATCATCTTAAGTGGCGGGACCGGGTTGAATTCGAGAGATAATACAAGAATAGTCCTGGAGAAACTCATCACAAAGGAATTAAGTGGTATTCGTGAATTGGCGAGAAATTACAGCAATGAAAGAATGCCCTTCTCATTTCTATCAGAGTCTGTGAGTGGATTGATGAATGACAAACTCATCATAAGCATGCCGGGCTCTAGTGGGGCTGTTCGAGACTATACCTATGCCCTCTTTCCAGAAGTCCTTCATGTGTTTAAAGTTTTGGAAAAAGGTTATCGCCACTAAAGTTCATCTACTTTAAGTTTTTTTGAGCAGTCTGCTTAACAACTTTTAACAGCGGAAAGCCTCGCCTACTCTGACTTTTGGGGACTTTTGCTTCGCAAAACCAAGCAAACAAAGCGAAGCATAATGGAAGAAGTTAAAACGGATAGTGTTCAGGGCTCCAATACTGACATCAGGGCTTTGAACGAGAAGATTGAGAAAGAGAGCTCCTTTGTAGACCTGGTCAACCTTGAAATGAACAAGGTGATCGTAGGGCAAAAACATATGGTAGAACGATTGCTAATCGGTTTACTGGCAGATGGCCATATTCTACTTGAAGGTGTACCAGGGCTGGCAAAGACATTAGCGATCAAGAGTCTGGCCAACACCATGCACGGCGACTTCAGTCGAATACAATTCACACCAGACCTTCTGCCAGCCGACCTTGTGGGAACCATGATCTACAATCAGAAAAAGGAGGCCTTTAATGTAAAGCAAGGACCCATTTTCGCCAACTTCATTCTGGCAGATGAGATCAATCGTGCACCCGCAAAAGTACAATCGGCGCTGCTGGAGGCAATGCAGGAAAGACAGGTAACCATAGGTGAAACAACCCACGAATTGCCTAAGCCTTTCCTTGTATTGGCAACCCAGAATCCAGTTGAACAGGAAGGTACTTACCCTCTACCGGAAGCTCAGGTAGACCGTTTTATGTTGAAGGTGATCTTGGATTATCCAAAGAAAGAAGAAGAAAAACTCATCATCCGTCAAAACATCTCTGCTGAGAAGTTCCCCAAAACTTCACCAGTATTAAAACCTGAGGATATCATCAAGGCTAAGTCGGTTGTTCGTGAAGTGTACATGGATGAAAAGATCGAACGCTATATTGTAGATATCGTCTTTGCCAGCAGAAATCCTGAAGATCACGGACTGGCGCAATATAAAGACATGATCAGCTTTGGAGCCTCTCCAAGGGCAAGCATTAATCTGGCGCTCGCTGCAAAAGCCTATGCATTCATTCATCGAAGGGGTTATGTAATACCCGAAGACATCAGAGCTATCGCTAAAGATGTTATGCGTCACAGGATCGGACTCACCTATGAGGCGGAAGCGGAGAACATCAGCTCTGAAGACATCGTTTCTGAGATCCTAAATAAAGTAGAGGTACCATAGTCAGGCTATGGATAGCATAGAATTACTGAAAAAAGTACGGAAGATCGAGATCAAGTCGAGAGGCTTATCCAACCAGATCTTCTCTGGGGAGTACCATTCTGCTTTCAAAGGTTCAGGTATGGCTTTTAGTGAAGTAAGAGAATATACTCCTGGAGACGAGATCCGAAAGATCGACTGGAATGTCACTGCTCGATTTAATCATCCTTTTGTGAAGGTCTTCGATGAAGAGCGTGAACTTACAGTCATGTTGTTGGTAGACATCAGTGCATCGGAGGAATTTGGCAGTGTTGATCAAATGAAACGGGACCTCATCACAGAGATCTCTGCGGTGCTCGCTTTTTCAGCTATTCAAAACAACGACAAGATCGGAGTGATCTTCTTCAGTGATACGATTGAAAAATTCATTCCTCCCAAAAAAGGAAAAACTCATATCCTCAGGATCATCAGGGAGCTCCTAAGTTTTGAACCCAAAAGCAAAAAGACCGACATTTCGGAGGCGCTGCGCTTTTTCACTAAAGTGATCAAGAAAAAGAGCACAAGCTTCATTCTCTCCGATTTCATGGATGAAGGTTTTGAAAAAGCTTTACAGATCGCTTCAAGAAAACACGATCTCATTGCCCTAAGGCTACAGGATCCAAGAGAAGAAGAGATCATTGATCTGGGAATCGTCCCGATGACCGATACCGAAAGCGGAGAAACAAGATGGGTTGATACATCGAGTAAAGAGTATCGAGAGTCGTTCAAAAAAGAACAACTGAAACGAGGCTATTTTTTGAAGGACCTCTTTAACAGGTCTAGGGTTGATCATGCCGTGATCCATACAGACAGACCTTATGTTCGTCCATTGATGAACTTGTTTAAGATGAGAGAAAGTAGAAGATGAGAGACTATTTGAGCATATTACTCCTTCTGCTTACCTCTGGACTTTTCGCTCAGGAAGCCGAAACCCTGATCGAGACAAATCGAATTCTGATCGGCGATCAGGTCCGCATTAGTCTAATGCTTGAAACCAAAGCTCAGGATACCGTCGTATGGCCAGAAATTGGTGACACCTTGATCTCTGAGGTCGAAGTCATATCCAGAACGGGAATAGACACTGCATACGACAGTCGGGATATAAGCTTAAAGCTCTACACACAAGACCTCATCATTACTTCATTCGATTCTGGCTATTATGCCGTTCCACCCTTTAAGTATTTGGTTAACGGGAAGTCAGTGAAGAGCAATGCCTTTCTCCTTCAGGTTGGAAACGTACAATTGGATACGGCCGATGCCATAAAAGACATCAAAGCACCTATCCCCGTTGATTATGGATTTATTGACTGGCTAAAAGACTATTGGCACTGGGTGATCGCAGGATTATTGGTGTTAGCCCTCATCATATTATTGATCAGGTATTACCTGAGGAAAAGCAAAGAGAAACCGCAGATCGCACCAGAAAAACCAAAAGAACCTGCTCATGTGATCGCCAAAAGAAAACTGGCTGCCCTTGAAGAAAAAAGGCTCTGGCAACACAACAAGACCAAGGAGTATCATTCTGAGCTCACCGATATCATTCGCGAATATCTGGAGCTGAGATTTGACATTCATGCCATGGAACAAACCAGTGATGAGATCATGCAGTCTCTTCGCTTCAAAGAGCTCAAGGAAAAAGAAAAACAGGATCTACGTCGGGTGCTCCTATTGGCCGATCTTGTGAAGTTTGCCAAAGAAAAGCCAATTCCTGAGGAAAACAAAGAAAGCATGATGCTGGCTTACCAGTTCGTAGATTCAAGTAAGGAACAGAAATCAGCAAACAAAGAAGAAAGCAACTCAGATGTTTGAGGTAGATTTTGCATATCAGGAAATATTTTGGCTACTTCTGCTGTTGCCGTTGCTGGTTGTAGTTTATTTACTGAGACTGAAAGACCAGCAGGCAAAACTCAGCATCAGTTCATTCCGCTTGTTACCAAACAAAGGAAGTATCAAACTCTACTTGAGGCACTCCTTGATCATGTTTCGACTACTTGCCCTGGCCGCTTTGGTCGTGGCTATGGCACGACCCCAATCCTCCAGCTCATGGCAAGATGTGAGTACGGAAGGAATAGATATTGTCATTGCACTTGACATCTCTGGATCTATGCTCGCGGAGGATTTTCAGCCGAACCGGCTGGAAGCGGCCAAAGTAGTTGCACAGGAATTCATCGAAGGCAGACCCAATGATCGGATCGGTCTTGTGGTGTACAGCGGTGAGAGCTTCACCCAATGTCCGCTAACTACAGATCATTCCGTGCTGAAGAACCTCTTTATGCAGATCAAGAATGGCATGATAGAAGATGGCACTGCCATTGGTCTTGGTCTTGCAAACTCAGTCACACGACTCAAGGATTCAGATGCCAAAAGCAAGGTCGTCATCCTGCTCACTGACGGGATCAATAACAGAGGTAGCATCCCTCCAATCACCGCTGCTGAGATCGCAAAAGCTTTTGATGTGAGGGTATATACTATTGGAATGGGCAGTTATGGTAGCGCTCCGATGCCTTTCCAACATCCTTATGGTGGCACGCATTATCAAAATGTGGAAGTAAAGATCGACGAGGAAACACTCACTGAGATCGCTTCACTCACTGGCGGTCAGTATTTCAGAGCAACCGACAACCAAAAGTTGGAAGACATATACGCAGAGATCGACAAATTGGAAAAATCAAAGATCGAGGTAACTGAGTATCGCAAAAAGAAAGAAGAGTTCGCTCCCTGGCTGATCATAGCCGGAGTTTTACTGGGAATTGAATTCTTATTGAGAAACACCTATTTCAGATCGGCCTTTTGATGTATAGATTTGCTAACATAGATGCACTTTGGCTACTGGCTTTCCTGCCTGTACTTTGGCTAATATTCTTCATGGTACAACGATGGAGGAAAAATCAGCTCAAGCGTTTTGCAGAGAAGAAGGCGCTGCGTAAATTGAGTCCAGACCTCAAACCATGGAAGTATTTGTACAAATTCATTCTCTGGAATACAGCCCTTGTACTGCTCATTATTGCACTTGCGAACCCGCAGATCGGTTCAAAGCTTGAAGAGGTCAAAAGAAAGGGTATCGATCTTGTGATCTGCCTCGACCTGTCCAACTCAATGCTTGCAGAAGATATCAAGCCCAATCGCTTAGAGAATGCGAAAAGAGCCATTGCGCGTCTGCTTGATCAGTTAAAGAACGACCGAATTGGAATTGTGGTTTTTGGAGGAGAAGCCTATACTCAACTTCCGATCACCACT
>CBFHWY010000100.1:0-8296 GCA_965659675.1 Salibacteraceae bacterium
GCAAAAACAGCACAAGACAATGCTTATGCTGAAAGAATCAACAAGACCATCAAGGAAGAATACCTAGATTACTGGAAGCCAAAAAACCTATCACAACTTAAAACAATGGTAAGAAAGGCGGTTAATCACTACAACACTAAAAGACAGCATGATCACCTTGGCAGAAAATCACCCAGTGACTTTGAAAAACAAAGGCTAAACAACCGAATTACAAAAACAATAACTATTTTTAATCATCAATTAGTAACCAAGAACGGTCAACACTAATCAGGCAAGGGCATTAGAGGTCAGAGGTCAGAGGTTAGAGGTCAGAGGTCAGAGGTTTAGTTTTGATCTTCGAAGCGCAGCAACAAAGGAAATTTAAGCTCCGAGCGCATCCTTGAAATTATAATAGGACAATAACTAACCCCTAATCCCTATCAACTAATCCCTATCAACCAATGTTTCCAGAGCCATCTCTTTGTCTTTAACTCCATCTAGGAAAGACATAAACCGGTCTAAAACTGCATCCACAAGGGTATCGGGACACGAAGCACCAGCTGTGAGTATCAAACGAAGGGGTCGTTTCTCGGGAATATAGTTACTGGTGATCTTCCTCTCTCCTGTTCGCCACATGAAGTGTCGGATCTCATTGTCGGAGATCAATTCGTTTGGGCCTGAAACAAAATAAGTTGGGACTTTCTCTTCGCACAACTCAACCAGGTGTGAGGTATTGCTACTGTTGTAGCCTCCCACCACGATTGCCATATCAGCTTCTTCCTCAAGCAATCCTTTGGTGGCATTCTGATTATCATTGGTGGCATAACACAGCGTATCTCGGGTATCCACAAAGTGATCCTTGATCTTATCTTCTCCATACTTCTCAATCATCACCGAGCGAATGTGCTGAGCAATAGCATGGGTATCACTGGCAAGCATGGTTGTTTGGTTCACTACGCCAATTTTATTCAAGTGTTTTTCGGGGTCAAAATCATCGGAATATCGCTTGTGAAAACGATCATTGAATTCAGCGATATCGCGTTTACCTAAGATCACTTCCCCGAGGATCTTTGCCTCTTTCATGTCCTTGATGACCATGGCAGGCGAATAAGCCTTGGAATGAGAAAATGTAGCTCTGGTCTCTTCGTGGTCTGGTTTTCCGTGAATAATTACTGAAGCTTCGAGTTTTCCAAGTTTTTGACTCGCTGTCCATACTTTTTCTACGAAAGGACAGGTCGTGTTATATCGTTCGATCTGTATTCCGATCTGTTTCAGCTTATTCTCGACTTCAATGGTGGTTCCGAAAGCTGGAATGATCACCACATCGTCTGCCGTTAACTCATCAAAATCAATAAAATGATTCCCTTTGGTATCCATGATGAATTGAATGCCTTTGTCCTGAAGATCCTGATTGACCAATGGGTTGTGGATCATCTGACTAAGCAGGAACACTCTTTTTCCTTTATTTTCTTCGACAGTTCGATAAGAGATCTCGATTGCATTCTCTACTCCATAGCAGAAGCCAAAATGTCTGGCTAAATGAAGTTTGAGATTGCCCAAATCAATAATGGTCGGACTAAAGTCTTTTTTACGCGGATCCTTCACTCTTCTGGACTCCTTAATAGAACCAATGAAAGAGCTGCGGTAATAAGAAGGAATATCGAATTTCTTCATCGCTTAATCTTAACTTCAATTATATAAAAAGGTTCAACTCGACAGCTTCAGTCCAAAAAATATACTTTTGACAAAATTTTGCGTCATGAAAAACCTATTCCTCTCAATACTCACTCTGGCTATATCGAGCACTGCAATTGCCCAACTGGACTGCCACCTGATCAAAAATCCTGAAAAATTCATTCCGAGCGCTAAGAAAGTAGCGATCATGAAGTTTCAGAATAGAAAGATCAACAATTATTATTACTGGTATAAAGATAACTACGGGGATCAACTCACCGATTACATGACTTCACTTCTGCTTGAGGAGGAAAGAGGCAAAAGTGGTACGTTCCCAACATTCTTTGATATGAAAACAGATCAGCTGATCGTAGTTGAGCGCTCTCAGCTGGATGCGATCATCAAGGAACAGCAACTTGGAGCGAGCGGAGCCGTAAGCGACAATGAGGCAGCCAAGGTGGGTAAGCTTCTTGGTTTGGACATCATCGTTAGTGGATCATATAACTATACGAACAAGGATGAAACTTCTCGAAGAGAAAGCAAAAACAAGGATGGAAGTGTTCGAGTGACCAACTGTACTCAACGTATGGTTAATGTTGAAGCTACGCTTAAGATCATTTCTGTTGAAACAGGACAAATCCTGGCTACCATCACTAAAAAGCAACCAATGGTTGAGAAGCGTTGTAATGAAGCTCGCTCAAAGCTGACTCCCGTAAATCAAATGGTGCTAAATGCATTAAAACCTTTGGCAAGTCAGTTGATCGACTACTTTAATCCTAGTTTGGATTATACACGATTAGACCTAGAAAAGGTCAAGGTGAAAGACTATAAGCAAAGAGCGAAAGATGCTTACAAAGCGGCAAAAGACGGCGACCTTGCCACTACATTTGGTGTTTACAAGGCCCTTTACGAGGTGGATAATTACAATCCGCGTTTGGCTTACAACTTAGCCCTATGCTACGAGGCTGGTGGTAACTTTGACAAGGCGATGCCTTTATACAAAATAGCCATTGAGTTAGACGACAACAAGCAGTATCAGAAAAACCTTGAAAGAGCGGAGCAAACTGCTGCTTTTGTGACAGAGTACAAAGCAGCTGGATTCAACTTCACTCCATATGACTACAAGAGTATCTCAAAACAGGGAATGACTGCTGAGGTGGTGAATACGGTAACAACCAAAGGGAATAAGAAAGACAGGATCACTGTTTATTCGGATCCAATGAAGAAAAGTGATGTTGTAGCTAAAGTTCCTGGAGGAACAGAGTTTGATGTGATCCTTGAAGAAGGCGGATTTACCAAGGTAAAACTACTGGGCGGTAAAGAAGGATACATCCACAACGACGATGTAAAATAGTTTACTGGAATAATATTTGTTTTAAACTGGAAGTCTAATTTAGCAACATGAAAAGGCTTCCAGTTTTTTTATTCCTCATTCTCAGCATATCTTCTTTTGCTCAAGCTCCAGCCTGGATCGAAAGCAGCAAACGAAGCTCCCTATTCCCTACTGAACAATACCTACAGGGATATGCCTGGCAGTCAGGTGTCAAAAAGAATGTTGAAGAGACCTACAATCGCTTGAGCTCTCAGGCAAAAGCCGAATTGATCGAATCCATTCAGGTGGAAGTACAGTCTAACTCGGAACTACAGACCAAGGAGATACAGGATGAATTCTTCCAGAAGTATTCAAGCAATACACAAACCAGCGCTAAAGCAAACCTCGTTAGGCTCAAGATCGAAAAGTATTATGACAAAAAGCAGAAAAGTGCTTATGTCTTTGCCTACGCTAGAAAGGCTGAGATCGCAGATTATTATATGAACGAGATCTCTGATGCTCTTCGCATTTTAGAAGCCTCCATTCGTGAAAGTGACGACTTTCTTCAGCAAGGTCTCGCAAAGGAAGCCATGGCATCTATTCTCAAGGAAAATGATCAGTTCAGAAGGATCAATGAAGCGCGAAACTTCTTAAAAGCACTTGGGGTGCGTTCTGAATCTGGACTAAAAACGGAGGCGGTTGCCCAGGCGATCCAAAAAAGAAACAAAGAGATCAGTGACATATTAATGAACTCTAAAGCCAGTGCTGATGCACTCAGTTATTTCCTTGCATTTGAGCTCAGCCGTCAGTTCAATATAGACTTCAGCAAAACGGAGGTTGTCGATTTCACGTATGGCGACACTCCAATGAAATCTGAATTTTCAAGCACGCTGAAAGCTGCTATGCAGCGTTCTGTTAGAGAAGTAAAGGCCTCTAAAGGGGCTAACCTGCTTTCTGATGCCCAACTGAAAGGATCATTCACTGATGAGGGTAACAGATTGATGGTTAACGCTTCACTTACCAGTGAAAGTGGGAATTATAGTACAGATGCTTCCTTCTCCAAAGAGGCCGCTACAAATTGGGAACCACAGGGTAAAAAGTATCTGGATAGAATTTCAAGCTATAAATTCATACCCAATAGTACCGTATTGGAGTCGCAATGCCTTGAAACATTAAGCTCTGAGCTTATCATTCGAGTTACTTTAAATGATCAAGCGGCCTCGAATATACCTGTAGCCATCAACAATATTTCCAGTAAGGAGATCAAACGGAGTCTAACAGATCATTCAGGTGTCGCTAAATTCAAGTCTTATCGCGTGAATTCGTGCAAGTCGGTGCAGATCCTCTTTGCCGAACCTGATCTTGCCACTATGCTGCAGATCGATGAGAAGGACCCCTATTTGAAGCGGGTTCGAAACGAATATGAGATCCCACGTTCAAAGATCATTTTGAAGGTCACTCCTACCCTGGTTTATATGGAGTCAAAGGAGATGTACAACGGCAATCCTTTAAGCTCCAAGTCGATTACACCCCTCATCAAAGAAAAGCTGAGTACCTCGGGTTTTGAGCTGACCGATGATATTTCAAAGGCTCGATACCAGATTAGCTTAAATGCCACAGCCCGAAAAGGAGGAAACATTCAGGGCTTGTATTTCTCTTATCTGGATGCCGATCTAAGTGTTACCGATTTGAAAAGTGGTAATGAGATCATCAATCAAACCTACTCTGGGGAAAAACAAGGTGGCTCAAACTTTGAGCAGGCAGCGATGAACGCTTTTAAAAAGACTGGAGACAAAATGGTCAGGGAGCTTACGAACAAACTTTTTGATGAGTAATAAGTACAGCCCTATCTCATGCTCAGTATATGATGAATATGAGTTAGCCGCTATTCAAAAGGCTGACATGAAGATAACATTGACATCCGGCGAGCACATTGCAAGTAAAATATTGGACCTTCAAACGCGAGATAAGGTTGAATATATGCTCCTTGAAGAAAACCGCATGATCCGCCTTGATGAGATCAGCTCCGCAGTGCGTATCAAAGCTTAAGTAAACGTAAAGAATATGAATTTGCCTGAGTTTAGAAAAGGCAAAGTCTTAATTTTCGGGCATGTACCAAACTGCAGAAGAAGCCCTGAAAAAATTACGATCAGGCGATAAAGTATTCATTCACACCGCCGTTGCAGCACCTAAACTGCTTATAGAGGCCATGACCGCACGTCACCATGAGCTAAAAGATGTGCAGATCTACCAACTGCATACCGAGGGAGAGGCTCCTTATGCGGCACCAGAGATGAGTGAGGCCTTTCACATTCATGCATTTTTTGTGGGAAAGAATACCCGAGAGGCTGTTCGCGAAGGCCGCGGAAGCTATGTTCCTATTTTCCTGAGCGAGATCCCAAAGCTTTTCAGACGCTGTCAGATCGAATTGGATATTGCTTTAGTCAGCGTTTCTCCACCAGACAAGCACGGATATTGCTCCTTGGGAGTTTCAGTTGACATTGCCCGTGCGGCAGTAGAATTCGGGGCTTATGTCATTGCTCAGGTGAACAAACACATGCCCAGAGCACACGGAGATGGCATCATCCATGTGAGTCATATTGATGCTATGGTAGAAGGGCATGTTCCTCTTCCAGAGATCCCTCGTCCGAAGATCAGTGAAGTGGAGAAAAAGATCGGAGCGCATGTGGCAAGTTTGATCGAGGACGGCGCCACCCTTCAAATGGGAATTGGCGCTATACCTGATGCTACGCTTTCCTTCCTGGGAAATCACAAAGACCTGGGTATTCACACGGAAATGTTCTCAGATGGTCTATTAGAGCTCTTTGAGAAAGGAGCGATCACTGGTGAATTCAAAGAGAAACACCCGCGTAAGATCGTATCTTCTTTTGTGATGGGTAGTCGCAGACTCTATGATTTTATCGACGATAACCCTTTTGTGGTCATGCTGGAATCAGACTACGTCAATAATTCAGAGGTCATACGAAAGAATCCTAAAGTTACCGCGATCAACAGTGCAATCGAGATCGATCTGACCGGGCAGGTATGCGCCGATAGTATTGGAAACATGATCTACTCGGGGGTAGGAGGTCAAATGGACTTCATTCGAGGTGCTTCTGTCTCAGAAGGCGGAAAACCGATCATTGCCCTCCCTTCCACCACACGCAAAGGGATCAGTAGGATCGTTCCATACCTCAAAGAAGGTGCAGGCGTGGTGACCACCCGAGCGCACGTGCACTATGTGGTTACAGAGTATGGCATTGCCTATCTATACGGAAAAAGCATTGAAGAAAGAGCTAAAGCATTGATACAGATCGCACATCCAGAACATCGGGAAGAACTGGAATCCTATCAAATACATGTTCGAGAATAAGATTTAAGTTATGAGATATAAATTATTAGGAAATAGCGGGTTAAGGGTTTCTGAACTTTGCCTGAGCACAATGACCTTCGGTGAAGAATGGGGCTATGGCGCTAACGAAAAAGGAAGTCGAATGATCTTCGATAGCTTTTTGGACGCTGGAGGAAACTTCATTGACACGGCCAATCGATATACTGAAGGTACTTCGGAAGAATACCTTGGCAAATTCATCAAAGCCTCTGGCAGACGAGATGAACTGGTATTGGCCACCAAATAAGGGCTCTATACCAAATCAGGCAAAATAAATGATTCGAGGAATCACAGAAAGAACATGATACAGAGTGTGGAGGGCAGTTTAAAGCGCCTTAGGCTTGATTATATCGATGTGCTTTACTTACATATCTGGGACTTTACCACACCCATCGAAGAGATCATGCGTGCTCTGGATGATCTGGTTAGAGCTGGAAAGATCCTCTACCCTGCTATTTCGGATACTCCGGCATGGATCGTCGCCAAAGGAAACACCATGGCCAAACACATGGGATGGTCGCCCTTTGTGAGTTTGCAAGCCGAATACAGTTTGATCACCAGGGATGCAGAAAGAGAGCTTTTGCCCATGGCAGAGTCAGAAGGACTGGCTTTACAGCCTGGGCGCCAATTGCTGGAGGTGCATTAAGTGGCAAATACTTAGATGATTCAGATGAACCAAAACGCTTAAAAGAAGGCAGCAAAAGATTAAGTGAGCGTTCCATGAAGATCGCAAAAGAGGTGGTTGATTGCGCCAAAGAACTGTCTTGTTCACCTGTGCAGCTATCCTTAGCCTGGATGATGCATAAGAGTCCACAGATCTTCCCGATCATTGGCTCACGAAAAGTGGAACAGATCGAAGATTCAATAGGCTCAATAGAGCTAAGCATTCCGGGTGAGATCATGGAGCGACTAAATGATGTAAGCAATATTGAACTTGGATTCCCACATGATTTTTACAAGCAAGATGGTGTTAAACTCTTTACCTACGGAGGTTTGCGCGATCAGATAGATTTCTAGTCGCTATTCCAGGCTGGTGATTGGCTTATCCGATTTGATTCGTCGCACAAGTTTTCCACCTGGATCGATCAAACCATATTCCCCATTTTTCTTGATATCAAAGTAGCCATGCAAGGTATATGAAGGCATGATCGACTCATATTTAATCTGATGAATTAGATTCCCATTAAGGTCTGCTAAACCATATTCTTTACCTAATCCTACCACAACAAGCTCACCCACTGGAAAAGCAAGATCGTATTTAGCCTGAAAGATTAGCTGACCAGTGCTATCAATCAGTCCTTGTTTGTAGTTTGCAAGCTCTGAGTTATCATAGGGATATGCAGAATACTTGACTTCTTTCATAGCAGTACTGTCAATCTCGTAGTACATATAATACTTAGGCTTGAAACGATATGGCCACCCGATCACATATGGAAATTCATTCCGGTGTTTCCGCTCTTCTATCTTTCGATGTCCAACTGGAAGAATGTTGAATTCCGAAAGGGCTTTTGATGGATGATTGAAGATCTCAAGCACTTTGCCAGTAGAATCCCTAAAGATCAAAACATTCGCTTTATGTGGCCCCATATGCATGCGGTGAGTTGTACCCATGGGGTGATGAGCTTCTCGATAAGTTTCTTTGTGAACCCAGGCCGATCGATAATCGATCTCCACGAGTTGTTTGCCTTCTACAAAATGATAATATCGGATGTAGTATTCAGTTTTAGGTGGTTTTTCAAAAAAACTAAGCTGTGCAAATGCGGCAAGGGGAAAGCAAACAATCGCAAATACTTTGAGTATCTTCATCTTAAGTGTACATCAAGATTCATGCCTCAAGTCAATGCTTGAGTATGGAATAAGGCAAAGTTTTTTATTTAGTCAATCGGGTAGACTTGAAAATCATCCACTTTTTCAAAGGTCACCGGATTGATCACCTCTGC
>CBFHWY010000101.1:0-8244 GCA_965659675.1 Salibacteraceae bacterium
AAACAGGATCTCCCGTCATTGATCCACGCGCATTTCTGATTGGATAGCGCTTGCTGATCTCTTCTTTCAATTGAAGCAGGTAGGAACGATAAGAGTCTCCCCCAGGACTTGGGGCCTCAAGCTTTTCAATGCTTACCTGATGATCGGTTTTGGCCTGTCTTGGATCAAAGCTTTTGATCTTCTTTCCATAATGTTCATGAGAGGTGGCTTCTTGAGCCTGGGCAGAAAGAATGGCGACAATTGAAACTAAAAGGAGTAGATTCTTCATAGCGTAAAATTAATCAAGAATCTCTTTTAGAAAGGATAGGTCTATTGAATGCTCAGGCCCAACGCTTGAATAAAGAGTAAACGTAGTCTCTTGTATTTCCCGAAGGCTGTGTATACAAAGTCTCAAAGCTCTCAATGAGCTCATAGTCTGAGCCGAGAAATTCTTGCAGGCTTTCGGCATTGTGATGCTGAACATCAAGTCCGCTACACTTTGGGGCAGTTCCTGGAGCAAAAGTTGCGATCATAAGCTGAGCATTTACTTTAAGCATTCTATTCAGCAAATGTCGGTAGGCTTCTTTCTCTTCAGACCTGGTGAAAAAATGGAAAACAGCACGATCGATCCATAGGTCGTAGGGTTCTTCTCTAATTACAACGCGAGGTTCGAGAAGATCGTCATGAATTGAATTGAGGAGTTTCGCTTTTTCACCTAAGCGCTTGTCCAGCAGGTCCAGAGCAATATTGCTGATATCGCACACACTGATATTCGACCAGCCGTGATTCAGCATGTGATCGATCAAGGTAGAGGCCCCAGCCCCCGCGACAAAAACCCTTGCTTGATTTTCTAATCCAGTTTTGTCGATCAGCTCTAAACTCGGCTCTGGAATTTCTTCGTACCAACCTAATTCATCTACGCTTTTATTTAGGTATGCATTGTTCCAGTGTTCGCGCAAGTTCTCATTCATGCCAACAAGCATATCATCATTCACTCGACTTAACCATGATTTTCGTCAGGAAGTATCTCAAATGCTTGATATTATTGATGTGAATTGATACTTTAGGAGGCTTCATAAATGCCCTAATAATGAGACTTGTAGCCCTTATATTATTGATATTCTGTGGATTCCATTCTTTCTCCCAGGATCATATATACACCACTGGTCACGATACCATTGATGCCAAGATCCTTGAGGTGAGTAAACACAAGGTGTCTTTCAAAGATCTGAATGACAAATCCGGAGATGTTCTGAGTGTGAGAAAACACAACATCTGGAAGGTCGAATACGCCGATGGAAGCTCGGAAGTGTTCAATGATCACTCTGTATGGTCTGAAACCATTCATGCAGTATCAGGGGCGGTGGTAGATATTTCACGAGTAACCTGGCAGGCGATGCTTTCGGCGGAGCATTATATGGAAGATCGTTTTGAGGACTTAAAGGATAATCGGGAAGAGAAAAAAAGACAGGAAGCTGAGGAAGCCGAAAAGGCGCGTATTCAGGCTATTGCAGACGCTGAAGCGAGAAAGAAGGCGGAAGCAGAACTACAACGCAAACAAGCGGAAGAGTCAAAGCACAAAGCAGAGGAGGAAGCGAGACGAAAAGCTGAAGAAGAGGCTCGAAAAAAGGCAGAAGCAGAAGCAAGAAGGAAAGAGGAAGAAGCACGGCAAAAAGCATTAGAGGAAGAACGCAAAAAAGCACTACTCGCTAAAGATCTAAGCGTTGAGGAGCAAATCCAGAAGCAAAAGGAACACGAAGCTGAAGAAGATAAAAAGGAGCAGGTAGTAAAAGAAGTGGAGATCCCACTACCGAAGAAAAAAGAAAAGCGACAGAATTACGAGCATCACTCAGATGACCACGCTGAAACTGCAGAAGTTCATAGTGCCCACGCAGACCCTTCTGTTAGCTCAAGGTATCACAAGGAAGCAAAGAAATTTGTTCATCACAAACATGGAAATAAGGATGGTCTCGGCCCGGTGATACGCAACTTTGCGGGAAGGAACGACACCTATGATATGCCCTTAAAGCCTGAAAAGCAGCTAAGCCCGCTTCAAGAAAAACTTCTCAAAGAGTTCTTTTACACCAACAAGGAGATAGATAAATACATAACAGAGGATCAGATCAGGAATTACCATGCTTTTTATTTGAACTATGAAGATTTTGGATTAGATACCTTATCTGATGAAGAGTTGAAGTATTTAGCGGCCTGGACAAGATTCTACACCAAAAAGAAAGCTGCCTTTGAGGCCTTCAGAAAAAAGAATCCAGGTCAGGCAGGGAAGGTTTATATCCCTAATCTAACTTATCTCGATCTATCATATACCTACAAAGCTTATCGTTCTAGAAAGAAATACCGCTCCGATGGAACGGAGTACTATTATGTTGATTATAAAGTTTGGGTTTACGTAAGAAACTCTTCTAGCACCACTTATACTTACAAGGAACGCTATCCAATTGCCAGAATGAACTTCAGAAATAATAAGGCTAAAGGTGAGTGGTTCAGAATGAGGCCTAAGAAAGTAGGAGAGAGCAAATGGGCGATCGCACCAGGAGAGGTCTTATCAAAGATGCACATGGTTTCTGTAAAACAGAATTCGCCCGGAGCCTCTGCCTCAGGGCCTACAATGAAAGAATGGGATGTGGTCTTTGCAGGGCCAAAAGTTGATCAGGGACAGCTCGATGATATTCACGCCTCGATCTTAAAACGCAAAACACTCAGAACTGGTTTGTTGGCTGCTTCTAGTAAGTCTTATTACGACCTTAAGCATGAATTGCCCTTAGTTAGGGAATACACGTGGAGAAACCATGTGGCTAAAGCTGAAATGAGCGAGGACTCTAAAACTTCACTCTATGTTTTTTATTCCTTCAATAAGTTTACAAGGGATTTCAAAGATGCAGGCTCAAGAGCCATCGATGATGCGCCAATGCACATGGAGATCTATTTGAATGGCACTTATGTAGGACCGATTAAGAAAGGTGAGGTTGTTCGAGTTGAGTTACCCAAAGGAGGTAAATACAATGTGCTTTTACAGAAGCGAAAATCCAAGTTGAAAAAAGAGCAGTATTCAGCGAAGAATATCACGCTGGCAGATGGTGAAACGCAGTACTTATAGGTGAGAAGAGTATCTGACCCAAAGTCCAGACCACAGTTGTATCATCTTCCTCCAGATATTGCTGCAGCTGAAATTGAAGACACCTATAGGATGTTCATGAAGTGGGAGGTAACCGGACTCAAAGCTGATTAGGAACCATGGATCTCCTCCGCGGTGAGATCCTCACCCACTTTTTCAAATACCCAGTCGCCAACCTTAGCATATATGGCGATGAAAAGAAAACTCAACTGGATATTGAAAATAATATAGCCTAAAAGTGAGTGCAGGAAAATGACAAAGACCAGACTCATGAAACTCAAACTCTGAACGAGCAAGGCATTGGATGAATAGGTACTTACCCTGCTGATCAGGAAATCTTTCGGTGTGAACATGATCCAGGAGATCAGATAGTACCCAAGAAACACAAAGAGTACAAAGGGCCAGGTGATCACATTGTCTTTTGCTCTCAGGTTCAAATAGGCGTTGGCGAGGATCAGCGGACCCGGAGTATCTCCAAACACAGTTTCATGCATGTCATGCTCTTTAAAGTCTCCAATAACGACCAATTTATTTTCAACCAGCTCCCTGAATGAGGCAGAGTCGAGGTAGAGCATATCGCCAATATTTGCATAAGGATAATGCTCCGCTGCCTCAAAGAGGTAATAGGGCCTGATCTTCATGTCGATCACAGCCGTATTAAAGAAGGTATGATTGCTGTCGCGCATGAAGTACTTGCCCTTCTCCATTTTCTTGTTGTGGATCTCCTCATACAAAGCAAGGGGAGTACTTCTTAATCCCTGATCATTAAAGAACTTGAATTTGGTGAAGCCAGCTGAGGCTGCATAATCACTGATGCCAAACTTGATGTCAAACAGGATGGTGTCTACCACATCGCCTTCTTCAGTCATGTGGTTGCTGGCAAGCATTCGAGGGGTCTTTTCGATGGCCTTTCTTAGCTCCTCATCGTATGGACTCGGATCTTTAAAGAAGATGTCGACAAACAAATATTTATGAGCATCTGCTTCATTGAACTTTTGAAAGAGTGTAGCGAGCTTGGTTCGGTCAGTGATGACCTGATTTCCATTCGGAAAGCCATACTCATCGAAGCGATCGATCAATTGAAGATCGTAGGAGGTGTTGATGAAAAGAAACTCATTCTGAGCCACCTTGTCATCCATTCCCAAAACGAATTTCTTTCCGAGGGTGGTGTATTTGATGATCTCTCCCTCATCCCAGTGAACAATGGGCTGATCGAGCAGCCTCAGAGAAAGAGTCTTGAAAATCTTCAATGGCATATTCAAAGGTCTCGACTTCCATACTCGTTCTTTGATAGCCAATGTTGGTCTCGTAATAAATGAAGTTCCATAGGTTGAATTGACCATAGATATTGAGTTACGGAGACTGCTGAACCCTTCTTATCCTATCTAGGCGCATATCATAATAAGATTCAGAAGTGATCACCGTGTCGAAATCCAGCTTTTGCCGTTCAACGATATTGTCTACTGTAATGCTATCAGCTCGGTATGCCTGACGATCAATGTTTGAGGTGATCGGGTAATTGAGCCTAACACCAAGTACAAACTTCTTTTCTTTCCGCTCATATTCTCCAGCTACAACATGCTCCAGTTCTTTCAGTTTTTTCTTGTTTTCGGCCTTCACGATATCTGCGCTGAAAAGATCATAATGCAGGTAGAAACCATACTGATTCCAGGCATTATATAGTGGATTGTAGTTTCCTGGATCAGGGATATCCACGGGTTGCTCAAGTTCAACCAGTGAAGTGCGCAGACGAACACCAGCCTTCAGCCGGTGTACTTGCAAGCCCGCCCCAATGGTTCCAAACCATAGGTTGTACCACACTCTGGGTGACTGCTCATAGTAGAGAAGATTATTTGGAACAAATTCACTGCTTTGGTTAATGAACTGATAGAGGTACTGTCGGTACTGATACATCCATGTCACTCCCAACTCAAGAAAGGGTCTTACCGGCCTGTTCTGCAAGAATTTATAGCCAAGCAGGAGCGAGCTGTTATGATTCTTGATCTCTTCAGTGTAGGTATAGTCAGTTCTCCAGAACTCTCTTTGTTCTGCTTTTGCAACATCAAAATATTCATCGTAATAGCTTTCCCAGCCCAGATTTTGAGAAGAATTGAACCAGGTGTCATAAACCTCGGCATAAGCCAGGGCATTGAGCATAGAGTCGGAGTAGTTGCTTTGATCTTCCAGGTTGATACGGGTCACATTATTACTGTAATTCGCCTCTAAATACAAGGAGTTCTTGAAGTTGAAACGCAGACCAATTTGCGCTTCCTGACTTGGCTCCATGCTGAACTTGGTGTAGTTGGATCGCAATGGCCATCCATCAACATCCGGAACTACGATGGAATACTGGTAATTTCCATTAAGCTGGTTTATGTTGTATCTCGCGCCAACGATGAGGTCAAGAGATTGCGCGCTCGCCATGCCACCAAAAACAAGCACAGCAAGAAACATCAGGGCTATTTTTTTCATCACCATATTCTAAAATCATTGGTTAGGTTTTCCACTCTTGAGGTTGGACGCTGTTTGCCATCCGTGAGCTCAGATACTTTTCCGAAAAGATATTCCTGAAGCTCTGATAGCATGATCTTATTGTCTTTGTTGAGGTCGGCTTCTTTACTTTCTACTCCTGTGAGCAATGAGTAAGTGAACACACCATTACTCCACTGATCTCCTTCCATGGCAAACTCTCCCGCACCCGCACTTGAAACCACAGTACTTCCATTGGAGATTCGCGTATCTGCAAATAACTCTTTAGATAATTCAAATGCTGAAACTGAGCTCTCATCAACGCGTTTTGCTGTTAAACCTACTGCCCTGAATGCGATATCATCTTCACTTACATCTTCCTCTACCGCAGCGGCCATCATTTCATCTTTATCGACTTCTCCAGAATGGCAGGCATCCAGGAACATGACCTTTTTGCGACTGTCACTATTTCCCAGGGCGTCTTCGAAGAACTGATAGGGTATGCCACGCTCATTTGGATCATTAAAATCCATGTCGTAAGCGGCGTAGAAATAATCCAGGTTCTCATCCAGAACACCATGTCCTGCGGCAAAGAGCAGCACAACATCGTCAGGCCTTGCCTTATTCAAGAAACTATCAATTGCGCTGACTCCTTCCACCGTGATCTGATCATTTAGCAGCATCAAGCTGTAAACCTGATCATAGAGCTTCTTGCTATTGAATCGCTTTTGAATATCAGAAGCATCTTTCTGAGCGTAGGTCAGATTAAAATCAGATTGCTTGAACTCAGAAGCTCCCAGGGTGATCAAATAAAGATCAGACTTCTCGGCTTTCCTCTTGTTTATGACCTCAAAATACTCCTTGTAAGAGGCGCGTCCATTCTTAGCGATCACAAATACCTGAAACTTATTATTGCCTGCGCTCAGAGGAATGCTCATGTTCGTGTCCAGCTCATTTCCACTGATCTCAAGACCATATTTTCCATGCTCAGGAACGCCATTTACAAATATCTGCAGCCGGTCAAGTGCAGACCCTGCAGAGCGCGCCTTGATCCTAAAATTGAATTGCCCATTTTTTGAGCTAAGGTCGGCAGGTAGTTCAATGTCCAAGCCTGGAATATCCCTCGAATTCATGAGTTCATCTAAACTAACTCCCATCTTGGAGAGTCGCTTGTCATAGGCTCTTTTATAATCCTTCAGCACCTTCTTGTCGGAGTAGGGGAGGTGAGAGAAAACGAGGTCGGGACGGTTATAAATCAGATCGAATTGATCAAACTCAAAGGCTTTCATCCCCATTCTGAATGCCACGCGGTTTAAGGCTCCTTTTGAGGAATAGTAGTAGTTGTCTCGGTCAACGTAGATAAAGTCATCCATTCCAAAACTACCGAGGGAAACCACAAGATTCTTGTTCTTAGCATGCCAGATATTGATGATGCCATCCCAGCTGGCAGTAGTGAATACGGGGTATTTGGGATTGAAACTAACGGAAGAGATATATGCTGAGTGTCCACTATTGATAATGCTTGTATCCGACTTATCATTGATCAAAACAATTTCATTGCCTTTTCGAATGAATACTTCATAATTGTGTTTGGAAGAGCTGCCAAAATTGCTGGAGTCCTGCAAGAAATACTTTTCAGAAATGATCGTGTCTCCCTTTTCGCGTTTAAAATAGGCCGATACCTTTTCTTCCTGTGATTTCGAAGCTTCAAGAACGGTAAACCGATTATTGCTGATGTCCCATTTCAGCACTTCTGGGTAGACCTTGTTAAAGTACTTTTCATCAAACCAACTGCTCTTTTGACGATAGGCTTTGATCACAAGCATACTGTCATTCTCAAATCGAACTGAGCTAAGCATGTGTTTCCAGCCTCTTGTGGCAAGCAGCGCTGAAGCCTTATAACTATTCGTGATGATCTCATTAGTGGTGAGATCCCAAAACTTCATCAGACCATCATCAAAGATGACAGCCATTTTAGTGCCATCTTCACTGAACTTCACTTGATTGATTCGTTCAATCCCACCTTTATAGGTGGTCATCATTCTACCAGTGGCAACTTCCCATAGGATGATATATTCATCACTACCTGCGCTGATGAGGTATTTTCCGTCACTGGTCAACTCCAGATCCATTACTTCCCCCAGGTGAGCATTGAGTGTTCTGATCTTTTCCTTGCTCTCTTTGTCAAATACTCTGATAAGGCCTGACTTTTCAGCAAGAAATATTTCGTTTTCTCCCACAGCAACAGCATTATAGGAGTTCAGGCTGCGGTTAGCTGCAAGCCCTTCTTTATGTTGAGTGCTTTCATCCCATTCATAATATTTACCAAAGGGTGTGGTGTAGTAGATCAAAGAGTCGCCTTCCAAAAGCTCAACGCTCTCGAGTTTATTATATCGCTTTGAAATGATCTGAAGATCTGATAAACGGATCTCATACATCCATTTTTCCGAGCTTCCGCCCACTACAACATGATCTTTGATACCTCTACTTTCAACCACATCAAAATATTCTCTTGCGGCAAGATTTAAACGCTGGTAATTCCCGGTATTTGCGTCGTAAACTCGAATATAGTATCCAGCTGTTACGATCTTTTTTGCTCCATCCGCATACTTTGCAGCCTTCACGGGGTGACCAAAATCATCATAGCGCTTGAATTCTTTGGT
>CBFHWY010000102.1:0-8160 GCA_965659675.1 Salibacteraceae bacterium
CATAATGTATACTTTTTTCGTTCAACCTTATGACACACTTTTCTGAACAGTCTCCTTTCTTTTTCATTGTTATAATAATGCATACTATTTTCGTTCAACCTTATGACACACTTTTCTGAACAGTCTCCTCCGATTTCTGACCTCTGACCTCTGACCTCTGACCTCTGACCTCTGACCTCTGACCTCCTACCTCTAATCCCTAACCCCTAATTACCCAACTCCCCAAATGTCACCCCCTAAACAATTAGAACTATTTAACTGTATATACATGTAATTGGAAAAGTTGATTGTATACATTTGTCCAATATTTGAAACAAGAACTCAGAAAAGAATAAAATGGCAGTAGAATTTACAGACGCAAATTTCGAAGAGCAAGCACTTAAGTCGGACAAGCCCGTGATCGTTGATTTTTGGGCAGAGTGGTGTGGTCCATGCAGAATGGTTACCCCAATCATTGAGGAGATTTCTGGAGAATACGAAGGAAAAGCAGTAGTTGGAAAACTCAATGTAGATGAGAATCCAAACGTTGCACAGCAGTTTATGATCAGAAATATTCCAACGGTACTTTTCATTAAGAATGGAGAGGTTGTAGACAAGCAAGTTGGAGCAACTTCTAAAGCTGCCTATGCTCAAAAGCTAGAGGCTCAGCTTTAAGCAAATCATCAAGATATCTGACCCTGTCCCAGTTACTGAGACGGGGTTTTTTGTGTCTATATCCTTCGTACATTAGAAGCCTGTGTCCAAATTACAAGAAGATAAAATACGCCAATTTGATGCCCTTGAGTTCCATGCGAATCAAGTGGTAGAAGGTTTTCTTACCGGACTTCACAAAAGCCCTTTTCACGGCTTTTCGGTAGAATTTGCCGAACACCGTCAATACAATAGGGGAGACTCTACTCGTCACATCGATTGGAAATTATACGGTCGAACAGAGAAGCTATTCATAAAGAAATATGAGGAGGAAACAAACCTGCGATGCCAGATCCTGATTGACCATTCGGCGAGTATGTATTTTCCTGAGGTCAAGAAAGATACTGAGCACAACAAGATCAGTTTTTCGGTGCATGCAGCCGCGGCACTGGCTAGTCTTTTAAGAAAACAAAGAGATGCTGTAGGTCTGGGTGTGTTTTCTGATAATATTGAGACTTACATACCTCCACGCGGTTCTCAGGTGCATATGAAGGAAGTCTTTTTTCAACTCGATCATTTATTGAAGGAAGCTTCTTCCACGGCCACTGATACGGTGAATACACTACACCTTATTGCCGAGCGAGTGCACAAGAGAAGCCTGATCGTGCTTTTTACCGATATGTTCGATTCGGCCGGTCATAAGGAGGAAGAGATCTTTAGGGCCTTACAGCATTTGAAGTACAACAAACATGAGATCATCCTGTTTCATGTATTAGACCACGAACATGAAGTAGCGTTCGATTATGATAATCGTCCGCATACCTTCATCGACATGGAAAGTGGGGAGAAAGTCAGGTTGAACCCTACGCAGGTGAAAAAAGAATATCAGGAGCAGGTAAGAAACTTCATGAAAAAGCTGAAACTCAAATGTGCACAGTTTAAGATCGACCTTGTTGAGGCAGATATCCGCAAGGGTTTTGATCAGGTGCTCCTCAACTATCTGATCAAAAGATCAAAAATGCACTGATGCTCGGACACCGGTTCTCAAAATATATTGCAGATCAAGATAACAAGTCTCCTTTCGAGAAGCTATTCGACCTTTTCATGGAGCTGTTGACCTATACCTCTGGAGATGTTGATGAGGCAATAGATTGGCTTAAACAGTTG
The DNA here is from genome assembly GCA_965659675.1 of Salibacteraceae bacterium. Classification (GTDB taxonomy): domain Bacteria; phylum Bacteroidota; class Bacteroidia; order Flavobacteriales_G; family Salibacteraceae; genus CBFHWY01. Next base: position 1,798 of record CBFHWY010000102.1, read on the forward strand.
GACGAAGAGCACGGTTTGACTGACGAGGACTATAGCATGGATGATTTCATTGAAGACCTCAAAAAGAAAGGGATCATTGAAGGTGATCCTGGTAAAGGAAAGGGTAGAGGAAAAGCCAAAATGACCTCAAAAGCCGAACAGATCATCCGTAAGCGGTCTTTAGATCAGGTTTTTGGAAAACTAAAGAAGGGTGGAAGAGGAGATCATAAATCAAAGTTCTCGGGAAAAGGAGATGAGTCCACAGCAGAGCGGAAAAACTTCGAGTTTGGCGACCCGCTTGAGCATATTGCTATGACCGACAGCATTCGAAATGCCCAGGTCAACAATGGTATTGACGATTTCCAACTCACAGAGCAAGATCTTGAGGTAGAGGAATATGAATACAAAACAAGCACCTCCACCGTTTTGATGATCGATATCTCTCACTCGATGATCCTGTATGGCGAAGACCGCATTACACCGGCCAAAAAAGTAGCCATGGCGCTATCAGAATTGATCCGCCGCAAATACCCAAAAGACAGCCTTGATGTGATCGTTTTTGGAAATGATGCATGGCCTATCAAAATAAAGGAATTGCCTTATTTAACTGTGGGTCCGTACCACACCAATACGGTTGCCGGTCTTGAGTTGGCCATGGATATCCTCCGCAGGAAAAAGACTCCGAACAAGCAGATCTTTATGATCACTGATGGAAAGCCATCCTGTTTGAAACAGGGAAATGAGTATTACAAGAATAGCTTTGGCCTGGATCCGATGATCGTGAACAAGTGTCTGAATCTTGCCCAACAATGCCGTAAGGCCAGGGTGCCGGTGACCACCTTTATGATCGCTCAAGACCCATATCTGCAAAAATTTGTAGAGGATTTTACGGAGGCTAATCAGGGAAAGGCATTTTATACCAGCCTGCAAGGACTAGGTAACTTTGTGTTTGAAGATTACGAAACGAACAGAAGACGAAATTTGAGATGAAAGATTTATTGAAGATCAAAACACTGGGTGAACTTGAAAAGTCGGGCTATAGCTCGCGTTCTGTTAAAGAAGAACTTAGAGCAAACCTTATTGAGAAAATGCAAAAAGGGGAGGAGGTTTTCCCAAATATTCTTGGTTATGAGAATACGGTGATCCCTGCCGTACAGAATGCCATCCTTGCCCGACATAACATCAACCTATTGGGCTTGAGAGGACAGGCTAAAACCAGCATTGCCAGAGATATGATCCATCTGCTTGATGAGTATATACCGGTGATCGAAGGTTCAGAGTTAAATGATGATCCATTGGACCCGATCTCCAGATACGGCATAGACAAGGTGGCAGAAATGGGGGCCAAGACACCCATTAGCTGGCTGCATCGTTCAGAACGATACACTGAAAAGCTTGCTACCCCAGACGTAACGGTAGCCGATCTAATTGGTGATCTAGATCCTATCAAAGCCGCCAACCTGAAGCTGAGTTACTCTGATGAAAGAGTGATCCATTTTGGATTAGTGCCTAAAGCCCATCGCGGTTTATTTGTGATCAATGAACTTCCCGATCTTCAAGCCAGAATTCAGGTGGCACTCTTTAATATTCTCCAGGAAGGAGATATTCAAATAAGAGGTTTCAAACTGAGGCTTCCGCTCGATATTCAATTTGTTTTTACGGCAAATCCGGAAGATTACACGAATCGAGGATCTATCATCACCCCACTGAAAGACAGAATTCAGAGCCAGATCATCACGCATTACCCGAAATCGCTGGAAGTATCCAAGCAGATCACACGTCAGGAGGCAAAACTTGCTGAAGGTCAAAGTAAAATGGTTGAGGTTCCAGAATTCATTCATGATCTGATAGAGCAGATCGCCATTGAAGCCCGCCAAAGTGAGTATATCGATCAGAAGTCGGGAGTTTCGGCAAGACTCACCATTTCTGCCTTTGAGAGTCTGGTAAGCGCAGCGGAGCGCAGAGCCATCATCAATGGCGAGAAAAAGACCATTGCCCGGATATCTGATCTGTATGCGGTCATTCCTGCCATTACTGGAAAGGTAGAATTGGTATACGAAGGAGAGCAAGAAGGTGCACAAAGCGTGGCCAGTATGCTACTTGGAAAAGCCATTCGCAAGCAGTTCCCAACCTATTTTCCCGATCCGGAGATGCTTAAGCGCAAAAAGGAGGAGAGCAACCCCTACGCAGAAGTGATCCAATGGTTCTCAAGGGGAGAGGTCGATCTTTTGGTCTCAGATTCTGATAAGATCTACCGAAAGAAGCTCGATGAGGTCGAAGGAATTGAGTCAATGATCAAGAAGTATCACCCAAGAGCAGATAAGGAACAGCAGTATATCCTTAAGGAATTGATCCTTCACGGATTGGGGGAATACAGCCTGATCGGCAAGAACTCCATGGAGGAAGGTCTGAGCTTTACTGACATTCTGGGTGAGTTGTTTTCCGCGGGGTCTGAGGATTTTGATTGAGCCTGAACTACGCTTCACCCTAATTGGCTCCTATATATGAGTAGAGCAGTAGTTGCCCCTTGTCTTCTGTGATGATTCGCAATAGACTCTGATTCATTGGTTCGGTTAGTTGACTGTTTGGACGCAGGGCGATACCCATATTGTTTTTAAGTAGGGCCTGATTTGAGACACTGATCTTTTCATGGTATCGATGGTTAGCATGATATTTGAGTATTGGAATGTTTGAGACTACAGCTCCAATCTCGCCTCTATCAAGGTCTATCAGAGCAGATTCTATATCGGCATAGGCTGTAAATTCAATGTGTTCCCTCATAAGAAACTCTTCACCTGAGGACTTTTGGACTGCTCCCACCTTCATTCTGCGAATTGCATTGACATCTCCAACTTTCGTTTCCTGCTTGATGGTGGTGAAGATTGAACTTGCGTTCGCTGTAAATATTGATACTAATACGATACTGGTGAACATCCAGATAATAGCGATGCTTCTTCCTACAGCAGTTTTTGGAACCTTATCGCCATAACCTACGGTAGCCATAGTTACAGCAGCCCACCATAACCCGTCTCCAAGCCCACCAAATTTGCTGTGGAACATTTCTGTGTTCTTGCGTTTTTCGAAATACCAAACCAGCGTTCCTGAGATAACCAAAACCACCGCTAAACTGAGGATGAGCTTCGTCAAACTAGAAAGAATGGGTGGTAAATAGGTCCAAATTGAATCGGAGAACCTTCCTGCGGCTACTGCTACGCCTGTTCCCGATGGGTTTACTGGTTGAGTGAAATCAACCAATCTTTCTCGCTTTGGGGTGATTGAAATGGCTCCGAGGCCTACATCATATACTCCTGAGTTAAGGCCTTCCAGGGTGCCTTCCATATCGGCAAGATCAAAGTTATATTTGAGATCCAGCTCCTGAGCAACGTTTCGCCATAGTTCAACCATAAGCCCACCATAGGTGCCATCTTCATTGTAAATTCCAAAAGGTGGACTATGATAAACGGCGACTTTTAGTGTATCGTCGAGTTTCAAGGCTGCTCCACTTAAAAGGCTCGCATTTCCGAAAACAAGAGCTAAAACAATTAATCCACGCAAATAGGCTTTCATACAAGCTGCCTTATAAACTTGCGAAGTTCAGTTTTACAGCTTTCCTACATGAAAAGAGAAGGTTAAGAAGATGTGAAGGGAAATGAGGGCAAAAAAAACCCCGATCACTCGGGGTCTTTTAATTCTTATAAAATGTGTCAGGCTTATCTTACCATCAACTTCTGACTCTCGTTTCCTGTTTGTACAAAGTAAATACCAGAGTTTAAGCTGCTGATATCAATTGAAGTACTGGTGGACTTGATCACTTCTTTACCGATCAGGTTCACAATGCTGATCTCTTCTCCGTCATTCAACCCATTCACATTCAACATCTGATCAGTTGATGTTGGATTAGGATATACAGAAAGTTTGTCTTCAGTTGTCAATTCTTCCAACGAAGTGGTCACACCTCTTGTAAGATCGATCGTGTAAGATGAAGTACTTGGAATACTGTCTGTTCCTCCGTATGCATGAACTTTCCACTGTAGGTTAGCTGTTGCGCCTGGTGCTACACCTGCTCCACTCAATACTGAATAGATCGTTGCAAAGTCTAGGGTGAGGGCTGTATCCATTCCCATATTGTTGGCATCTAAGCTCACAATTGGATTACTGAAGTCTCCTGAAGCTAGATCGAGGAACCATTTGTAAGTAGCACCTTCTCCGGCGTTGTCCCAGGTAATATCGATGGTTTGACTTGCGTCATTATCGATCGTTGCTGCGAACCCGTCCGCTGGAAAGGACAATTCAAAGTCGCTGATCACAGTTCCATTCGTTAGGTCAATCGTGTACTCTGATTCAGAATCTCTTGTTCCGTTTGTCACACTCGAGATCACTTTCCATTTTAGGTTAGCTGTGTTACCTTCCGTTACACCAGCACCTTCAAGAACAGACTCGATCGTTGCCCAATCCAAAGTGAGCGCGGTATCCATTCCCATATTATTCGAGGCTAGCGGCCCAACTACTGGATTACTAAAATCTCCTGTAGCAAGATCCAATACCCACTCATAAGTAGCATTTGGATGCGCTGGCTCCCAGGTGATCGTCAAATCATTTGTTGCATTTCCTTCGATCGTTGCAGCGAAACCATTTCCTGGGAAAGTAAGATCAAAAGCAGCCAATACTTCTCCTTTGGTTAGTGCAATGTTGAAGGTTTGTGTTGAAGGCAAACTATCACTTCCACCATAAGCGTGGATCTTCCAAATCAGATTTGCTGTTTGTCCGTCCTGGATCCCAGCTCCGGCCAATACATCATCCACAGTAGAAAAGTCTAGTGTGAGCACTGTATCTGAACCCATGTTGTTACTCGAGAGCTTGTTCACAACTCCTGGACTAAAGTTTCCACCCTGAACGTCAAGGAACCATGCATAAGTCGCACCAGTTCCAGCGCTATTCCACGTGATATCGATCTCTGAGCTACCGTCTCCTTCAATTGTCGCTGAGAAGTTATCAGCTGGGGTGAGTAGGTCAAATGCCTCAAGCGTTACTCCTCTGGTCAGATTAATATTGAATGTATCGGGAGAAACGATGGTTGTTTGACCATCACTTGCTGTAACTGTCCACTTTAGAACAGCAGTTTGTCCCAATGTAACACCAGCGCCGTCGAGCACACCATTGATATCCCCCAGGCTTAGTGTTAGGTCAGAATCCATACCCATATTATTTGAGGGTAATGATACGATCGGACTGGTGAAGTTTCCTGTAGGTAGATCTAAGTGCCATGTATAGGTCACATTTCCAACTAAGGTAGTTTGAGCAGTCCAATCGATTGTGATCGTTGTTGAAGCATTGCCTTCTACGGTCAGTGAAGTATTATCCGCGGGGCTTTGCAAGTTAAATTGAGCAAAAGCTCCTGAGCTGAATAAAATTGCCGCTGCTGCGTTGAAAAGATGTTTTAAGTTAAATAGTTGCATTTTTTGTTTAATTTTTAAGTTCGAAAGTTAAACACGGGTTCTTTCCTATATTTTAGAAAGGCTCGGAATTAGGTTATGGAACGGTTTAGTGGATGTAAATCGTGATTAAACGGTAATTGACCAGAACTAAATTGTTCTATCTTTCCAGGATGAAAACTATGTTATTTGGAGCTTTGAGCTTTTTAAGTCTCAATTTGAGTGCTCAAACCTGGGTCAGATATAACAACACCAACTCTGGCTTGCCAGTGAATACGGTCCATGATATGGATCTCGATACCTCAAACCATAAACTATGGATAGGCACCAGTCATTATTTAGTGACCCTAGAGCATGATTCTATCTGGGACACGATCAGCACTGTTTTTCCGAATAATCCCTGGTTTGCCGTAAAGGTTGACTCAAGAGGGGACACCTGGGTTGGAGGAGATACCGATTGTAGGTTGTATCGATTTTCCAACGGAAATATGACGGAATTTACAGATAGCTTGAACTCGATCGGCGAGGTGCGCGCCATTGAAGAAGATGCCCATGGGAACATTTGGGTAGGTCTCACCAGTAGTTATGGTCTAAGAATGTATGATGGAAACCGGTGGTATGACTATAGCGACTCTATCGGGAATGAAGGCATTTGGGCTATGGAACTCGGTTTCGACAGCCTAATGTGGTTTGGATCATGGGCTGAAGAATTGTTTAGTTATGATGGACAAAAATTCACACACTACAGTGCGAGCAATTCTCCTATGCCGAATTCACAAGTGCGGTCCATTGCAAGAGGAGTTTACCCTGATATGTGGATCGGTACAAGAGCTGGGCTATTGAGATTTGACGGAGATACTACCTGGCAACACTGGACGGAAAGCAATTCTTCGCTCTACGACAATGAGATCTACTCCATAGCAGTAGATAACGACACGGTGAGTTGGTTGGG
>CBFHWY010000103.1:0-8001 GCA_965659675.1 Salibacteraceae bacterium
CTAGTATTTGCTGAACCTGCTTTTTTATTTCAAGTTTCTCCTCTTCTGTTGTTGTAAGCTTATCAATGACGCCACCAATTTCTTTGATAACGCCACCTGATAGCCATTGAATTATTTTCTTCACTTATTTTTTCTTTTTAGCTAATCTAGCCGCTTTTCTTTGTGCAGCTTTTTCTTTTCTTAAAGCTTTCTTTTCATTTCCAGTCGCTCTAGCTTCTGCTGCTTGTGATAATTTTTTATTCACCTTAGTTGTTTTTCTAACTTCAGCTTTTGTTTTGGGTGCTACTTTGGCCTTAGGCTTAACTATAATGGTTACATCAGCGGTAGGCTTTTTAGATTCAATTGTAACCTTAGGTTTAATTGCGGAAACAGGTTTTGCTTTTTTAGCCTTAGGCGCATCAAATTTTCCAGTGCTTTCAAAAGATTTTGTTTGTCTCTTAGCTTCTTTAATATATTCAGCTTTAGACATTCTTCTACCACTTGCTCTAAGGCTACAAGCGTATCCTTCAGGCTTTCACCGGGTTTGATATCACCCATATCCAGAATGGACGTTTGAGGATCATCGTAAACCAGCTTGTAAAAGAAGTTCCTAAAGATATCCGGCGCCTTCTCACATCCCTCGTTGTCAGCAGCACCTCTGCTTTCTCGAACACCAATGATGGCTAGGTCAAAAGTGGACTTTTCAATCTCTCCACCTTCGTAGAAACTTGTTTTCTCTATAATGCTACCCTTGCCGGAAATTTGAACGGGAGTAACCGGCGTTAGGTACATGGCAACTTCCATGTAGTCAAATGTAAAAGCGGAAAGGCCTTATTTCTTTCTCCTTCGCCCTGACTTTTTAACATTCTCTGCTAACTCGAGACATTCCGCCAGTGTCAGGCTTTCCGGTTCTTTATCCTTGGGGATTTTAACATTCTTCTTCCCGGCCTTGATGTATGGACCATATCTTCCGTTGAGCACTTTAACGCTATCATCCTCTGGAAATTCCTTGATGGTATTTTTACGCGCCTCTTCTCTTCCTGCCTCGATCAGCTTCACTGCGTCTTCAAACTTCAATGATGCTGGGTCCACATCTTTAATACTGTAGAACTTATTTTTATGTCGCACATAAGGCCCATATCTACCTTCACCGATTGAAACACTTTCACCTTCAAAGTCACCTAAGGTTCGTGGAAGGTCAAACAATTTGAGTGCTTCCTCCAAACTGATCTGCTGAATACTCAAATTACCTTTGATTCCAGCAAACTTTGGCTTCTCCTCATCCTCTACCTCACCGATCTGAATCATAGGGCCAAAGCGGCCAATTCTTGCATAAACATTCTTGCCGGATTTAGGATCCTGACCGAGAAGTCTGGCACCTGTGGCCCGATCTGAATGTTCCAGGGTATGCTGAACATTGTCGTGAAAGGGTTTATAGAACTCAGCGATCATTTGGTTCCAATTCGTTTTACCTTCTGCGATCTCATCGAACTCTTTCTCCACCTGTGCGGTGAAATTGTAATCCATGATCTGATCAAACTCCTTTTGAAGGAATTCATTCACCACGGTTCCGATATCTGTTGGGAATAGTTTTTTCCTTTCAGCATCGTAATTCTCCTTTATCACTTTTCTATCCAGGCTCTCACGACTTAAATGGAATTGTACAGCATCCCTTTGTTTTGGCTCGCGATCTTCTTTTACCACATAGCCCCTTTTTTGAATCGTTGAGATCGTTGGAGCATAAGTTGAAGGACGACCAATTCCAAGCTGTTCGAGCTTTTTCACCAAACTGGACTCGGTGTATCGGGGCGGGTGGTTGGTTCTCTTTTGTTCAGCGATGATCTCTTTTAGGTCGAGAATATCCCCTTCATTGATCGGCGGGATCACAGAAAGTTCTTCCTCATTTTCATCATCCGAACCTTCCATATACACCTTAAGGAATCCATCAAACTTTATCATCTCAGCCTTTGCGCTGAAAAGGCGATCGGGCAGTTTATCATTCACTATCTCAACCTCGGTGCGCTCGATCTGAGCTTCAGACATTTGGGAGGCAATTGCGCGCTTCCAAATAAGTTGATAAAGTGCCTGTTCCTGACGCTCACCACCCACTTCATGTAATGAGAAATTCGTTGGCCTGATGGCTTCGTGAGCTTCCTGAGCCCCTTTACTCTTTGTGCTGTAGTTTCTTGATTTTGCATAGTCAGCGCCATATGAAGAAAGGATCTCTGCCTTGGCATCATTCTTTGCAGTCTCAGAGAGATTGACAGAATCTGTTCTCATATAGGTGATCTTCCCACTTTCATATAGTCTTTGCGCAACCGACATCGTTTGAGCGACGCTGTAACCAAGTTTTCTACCTGCCTCCTGCTGAAGGGTACTGGTAGTAAATGGAGGAGCCGGATTTCGCTTACCTGGTTTCTTTTTGATGGAGCCCACCTTGAACTCAGCATCTTGTAAAGACTCCAGCGTTTTTCTAACCTCATCCTCTTCATCGATATCCTTCTTTAATCTGGCTTTTAATGAAGAAGCGTCATCAACGAGAAAATCACCATTTAATCTGTAGAATTCTTTGGGATCAAAATTCAGTATTTTCTTTTCTCTTTCATCGATCAAGCGAACAGCAACTGATTGAACTCTTCCAGCAGAAAGTGAAGGCTTCACCTTTTTCCACAACACCGGTGAGATCTCAAAACCAACGATACGGTCGAGTACTCTTCTCGCTTGCTGGGCATCAACCAGGTGCTTATCTAGTTTTCTAGGATTCTCAATCGCTCTGGTTACCGCAGGTTTGGTGATCTCGTTAAATACAATGCGCTCTGTGTTTTGCTCAGTTAAACCGAGCACTTCGTATAAGTGCCATGATATTGCTTCTCCCTCGCGGTCCTCATCCGTTGCCAACCACACTTTCTCGGCCTTTTTGGTCAATTGCTGCAATTCTTTGATCACAGCCTTTTTATCCTTTAGCACTTCATATTCAGGCTGAAATCCATTTTCAACATCAACAGACAGACCCTTAGATGGGAGATCGCGCACATGGCCGTAACTGGACTTCACAACGAAATCCTTTCCTAAAAAACCTTCAATGGTCTTGGCCTTGGCTGGCGACTCTACTATAACTAGATTCATACTTTTCTACTTAGTGCTAAAACTCAAATCAAAAGAAAATTGTTTTGATGATTTGAAGTCTGCAAAGAAAGTGAAACTGAGAAGAGTGCATTTATCAAGCTTGAATGAATTGATTTCAATCATTAAATTCTGCCAAACTGACAGCCCTATATTATTTGTACTTTTGCCAGCCACAAAGAACTATGGAAAACAACGAAGAGCTACTTGCAGAGGAACTTCAGGGAAGTGCTACGATGATCGATAGCGGTGATAAATCCGCAAAGAAACTATATCTGGAAAGTTACGGATGTCAGATGAATTTTTCTGACAGTGAGATCGTCGCTTCTATTCTTTCAAAAGAGGGTTATAGCACTACTGAAAGCATTGATCAGGCAGACCTTGTGCTTTTGAACACCTGTTCGATCCGAGAAAAGGCAGAACAAACTGTTCGAAACCGATTACAGCAATTCCACACTAAAAAGAAGGAGAATCCGGAAATGGTCATCGGGATCCTGGGATGCATGGCAGAACGATTAAAGTCAAAATTACTTGATGAAGAAAAGCTCGTAGATCTTGTGGCGGGACCAGATGCCTATCGCGATCTTCCTGGCCTCATCAATGAGGTAAGTGACGGCAGGAAAGCAGTGAATGTCCTTCTGAGTCGTGAGGAAACCTATGCAGATATCAGTCCGGTGCGACTTGACAAAAATGGTGTAACTGCTTTCATTTCGATCATGCGTGGCTGTGATAACATGTGTTCATTCTGTGTGGTCCCTTTCACCAGAGGAAGAGAAAGAAGCCGGGATCCTCGCACAATTGTCAGAGAAGCTCAGGAACTCTTCGACAAAGGATATCGGGAAGTCACTTTACTGGGTCAAAATGTTGACTCCTACAAATGGAATATTACCAAGAAAGGGGATGTTAAGAATACGGAAGATGAGACAGTCAACTTTGCTCAGTTGCTCGAAAAAGTAGCCCAGGTTGATCCCAAACTCAGAGTACGGTTCTCAACCAGTCACCCTAAAGACATGACCGATGATGTGCTTATCGCCATGTCGAAGTACGAGAATATCTGCGAATACATTCACCTTCCTGTTCAATCAGGGAATTCTGAGGTCTTAAAAAGAATGAATAGAGGTTATACCCGCGAGTGGTACCTCGACCGGATCGCGGCGATCAAAAAGTATATGCCTGATTGCGCGATCTCCACGGATATCATCACTGGCTTTTGCGGCGAAACAAAAGAGCAACACGATGAGACCATCAGTCTGATGGAAGAAGTAAAGTACGATTTTGCCTACATGTTCAAATATTCTGAACGTCCGAGAACCCTTGCCGAGCGCAAATTTGAAGATGATGTTCCAGAAAAAGAGAAAAGCCGGCGTCTACAAGAGGTGATCGACCTTCAAATGACACACAGCCACCAGGCCAATAAGGCGGCAGTAGGCAAAACCTATGAAGTGCTGATTGAAAAGGAGTCGAAGAAATCAGATGAATTCTGGTGCGGGCGAAATAGTCAAAATGCCATGGTGGTCTTTCCAAAGGTAGAGGCACAACCTGGCGACTATGTCAATGTTAAAATATTAGACTGCACTTCTGCGACCTTGCTGGGAGAAGCCATAAGCTGAAATGGGTATACAAGAAATAAAAAGGCGATTTGGCATCATCGGTAGCTCCCCCCTACTCGATCGAGCTATTGATACTGCTGTGCGCGTTGCTTCCACGGACCTTAGCGTACTGGTTACTGGAGAAAGTGGAGTGGGTAAAGAAGCGATGCCCAAGATCATTCACCAATTAAGTAACCGAAAACATGGTCCGTACATTGCTGTAAACTGCGGTGCAATTCCTGAAGGCACCATTGACTCTGAGTTGTTCGGGCACGAGAAAGGAGCATTCACAGGTGCTCAAGCCGCACGTCAAGGGTATTTTGAGGAAGCTGATGGGGGAAGTATTTTTCTGGACGAAGTGGCAGAGCTACCCTTACAAACCCAGGTTAGACTGCTTCGGGTACTGGAAACTGGTGAGTTCATGAAAGTTGGTTCGTCGAAAGTTCAAAAGACCGATGTTCGGATACTCGCGGCAACCAATGTGAATGTGCCTGAAATGATCGAAAAGGGGAAGTTTCGAGAAGATCTTTACTACCGACTCAATACCGTGCCGATTGCCATGCCGGCACTTCGAGAGCGCAAAGAAGATATTCATCTATTGTTTCGAAAATTTGCCGCCGACTTCGCTGAGAAATATCGCATGCCTGTAGTCAAGCTGAGTGCGGATGCGGTCGAGTTACTAGAATCATATCGTTGGAAAGGGAACATCAGACAACTAAAAAATATTTCGGAACAGATCAGTGTGATAGAGCAGGATCGTGAAATTGATCGACTTACTTTAGTAAAGTACTTACCTGATTCCAACTCAAGTAACCTTCCAGTGATCTATCATTCGCAAGATGATTCGAATTTATCTGAGAGGGAAATACTCTACAAAGTGCTTTTTGATCTAAAAAATGATGTGAATGACCTTAAAAAGGTGGTTTCTGGAATCATACAGGATGGAACCAGCGAGATGAGTACCAGACAGAAAAAAGAATTCATAGACGAACTCTATTCTGAGCCAAGTGCTCCTGCATTGCCAGCCCACACCGGAGCCATTCAGCCAGAAATTCAAGAAGCTTTTGAAACTCATGAGGAGGTCGAAGAATCACTCAGCCTCGAAGAAAAGGAGATCGAGATGATCAAAAAAGCACTCGAAAAATACAATGGGAAAAGAAAGTACGCGGCAAAAGAGCTCGGAATCTCGGAACGAACCTTGTACCGTAAGATCAAAGAATATGATTTAAAATGAGGTTAATTAGCCTTTTGAGTCTGATCTTTGTGCTGAACTCCTGTTCGGTAAAATATTCTTTTACTGGTACTTCTATCGACCCAAACATCAAATCTGTTTCTATTGCCTACTTTGAATCCTTTGCTCCACTTGCAAAGCCAACCTTGAGTCAGGTTTTCACGGAGGCACTTAAGGATAGATTCATACAGCAAACCAATCTAAGTTTGGTAAAGAACAAAGGCGACATTCAATTTTCAGGAAGGATCACTGGTTATGAGACCCGACCTGTGGCAATACAGGGTAATGAAACAGCTGCCCTGAACAGGCTCACGATCACCGTTGAGGTTGAATTTGTGAATACTCAGGACGAGACCAAGAACTTCAAGCAGAGCTTTAGTCGTTTTGAGGATTACAGTTCCAATCAGGCACTCTCTGCAGTAGAAGATAATCTTATAGAAGAGATCAACGAGCAGTTGATTCAGGACATATTCAATAAATCTGTAAGCGATTGGTAGCCTTTGATCCATACCAGTTATTAGATGCAGATGTCCTTTCTGATGATGATATCAAGAAGTTAAAGGATCTAACTAAACGCTATCCCTACTTTACACTTCCCCATTTGCTTTTAGCCAGAGCCAGACAAGATAGACCCAATGGAATTGATTTCGATCAGGCTATTCGGCAAGCGGCAATAAGGGTGAACGACCGTGCTGTACTTTACAGATTATTGCTTCAACCCTTAGCCCGTAAGAGGGCTGAAGAGGTTGTGGAGCAGATCAGTCCAATCATCGGTCAAAAAGTAGGCAGCAAAGCTGAGCAAAGCGAAGTGGACCAGCTCAAAAAAGAGCTCGAACAAAACATACTAGCCCAGGCAGCTCAATCCAGCTTAAGTTATGATGCTTCGATTAGCGAAAGCAAGGATGAAATTGAGGAACCGCTTGACCCGAAAGAGCAGGCCGAAGATTCACAAAAGCGTTCCTTCAGCTCATGGATGAGTATTCTGGAGGAGAATACACCTAAGATCGAAACCGCGATCATTGAAGATTTTATTTCCCTTTCGAAAGAAAGACCTGTAAGTCCTTCTAAGTTCTTCAAAGCCTCTGAAGACACAAAAGACAGCCTAATTGACGATGAAAGTTTTGTGACTGAAACACTGGCACGGGTATATGCCGATCAGGGCCTTTTTGAAAAGGCAATTCATGTCTACGAACTTTTAAGTTTGAAATATCCACAAAAAAGTAGTTATTTTGCCGCCCTTATTAAGGAGCTACAAGACAATAATATAGATTGACATGTTCACACTCATTTTAGTACTCATCTTCCTCGACTGCGTTTTATTGACGCTCGTAGTATTGATCCAGGAATCCAAAGGAGGCGGTTTAGCCTCAGGTTTCTCATCAGCTAATCAAATGATGGGTGTGAGAAGAACGGCCGATTGGCTCGAGAAAGCTACCTGGTCTCTAGCTATTGCACTATTCGTACTTAGTATGGCTGCTGCAGCTGTTCAAGGTGGTTCGCAAGCTAGCCAGGAAGAACCTAGTGAAGTTCAGGATTTCATCCAGGGGGAGCCAGTTAATGCTCCATCAGGCTTTGAGGCTCCTACAGAAGAGTAGATCCACCCTATTACTGCCAGCTTGTCATTTTGCTTGACATTGTGGGCAGCTTTTCTGACAATTTGTATCATATTTTGACTTAGAACCTGCGCTAAATGGCGTTGGCATGGATTGTGTCTAATCCGAATCAAATAATTACTAAAACATCTAAAAATGGCTGACGTAAAGTTTAAACCTAATGAAGATCGGCTACTTGTTGAGCCATCACCGGCTGAAGAGAAAACAGCAGGTGGCATTATCATTCCTGATACTGCAAAAGAAAAACCACAAACAGGAAAAGTGGTTGCAGTAGGTCCAGGGAAAAAGGACGAACCAATCACCGTTTCTGTAGGTGAAACAGTTTTCTACGGAAAGTATTCTGGAACAGAAATTAACATTGAGGGGCAGGATTATCTCATCATGAGAAACTCTGACATCCTCGGAAGTGTATAAATACAAATCATAAAAACGAATAAAAATGGCTAAGAACATACATTTTGATGTA
>CBFHWY010000104.1:0-7870 GCA_965659675.1 Salibacteraceae bacterium
TCTGAGATGTTCAATGATCTGAAACTAATTTTTGATTTATTCCATAAAACAGCCTGTAGCTTGCGGCTTGCGGCTTGCGGCTTGTGGCTTAAAGCCTAGTCCCAACCCCCACATTTCTTAGCTTTGCCAAAATTTTGATCGATGAAGAACATCTTTAATATCATTTTAGGCTTAGCTGTGGCCGGGTTATACATCCTTCATTTTACGGGTGGGAATGATTCAGCAGTGGACGCCAAAGCCCAGGACAGTACTAAAACGAAGAAAATCGATCGCACGGGTATGGTATCAAATATCGCCTATGTCAATACCGACAGTTTATGGTCGAAATATGAATATTATCAGGATATGCGTGACGATCTTCTGAAAGAGAAGGAAGTACTCGAGCGGCAGTATGAGAATCAAATGAAGAAGTTTGAAAATAAGGTCATCCGATTTAGAGAAAAGGCACCTATGCTTTCTCAACGGGAAGGTCAACGCCAGCAAACGGCAATCATGGAGGAAGAACAGCGCCTCGTTCAGTTGCAGGAAGATCTTACACTTCAGTTGGCTGAGAGTGAAACGGAGAAGAATGAGTCGATTCGCGCACGGATCGTTGGAGAGATCGAGACCTTCAATCTGGAAGGTGGATATGACTTCATCCTTGGATACAGCCTGTCGAGTGATGTGATCTATGCCGATGATCGTTTGGATGTAACCGCTGAGATCGTGAAAAGACTGAATGAGAAATACCGCGCAGAGCAAGGAAAGAAATGATTTCACCCGAGAAAAAGAACAAGAGTATAACCGAGTATTTATTGTACTTGTGGCACATGGAGGATCTTGTAAGAAGCCTGAACTTTGACTTCAAGGAGATCAAAAAACGTGTGATCGATACCATGCCTGGAGAACAGGAGACGCGCGATAAGAGTGAAGTATGGTTCAAGCAGGTCATTGATGAGATGCGCAAGAACAAATTGCAGGAGAAAGGTCACATTGAAGAAGCAGACGAAATTCTCGCCGAACTCTTTTACCTGCACAACCTCCTGATCAATGCCCTACAGGATAAGCAGTACATCAAGGCATTTGAACAGGCAGGTCCGAACATCACCAGCCTGCAAAACAGAACCACTTCAAATAGTTTGAATCCTGTTGAACATTGCTTAACCGGAGTTTATGGAGTGCTCTTGCTTAAAATGCAGGGAAAAGGCATTAGCAAAGAAACCGAATCGGCAGTGAAAAGCTTTACCGATCTCCTGAATATGCTTTCAGAGCGTTATCAGGCCATGAAAGAAGGTGAGTTAGACTTTTCAAAAGAGGTCAAAAACTAAAAAAGCCCTCCCACAACTGCGGGAAGGCTTCTTACGGGTGGCTAATCGGATTTGAACCGACGACCCCTAGTGCCACAAACTAGTACTCTAACCAACTGAGCTATAGCCACCATGTTCCTGATCATCTCAGGGCTGGCAAAAATAAGATATATTCTTACACCTCATAAGGAAAGCAACAATTTTGAAAATGCATTTGCGTTAATTTGTAGCCCTGACCTATCCGCTTGGATCAATACGTACTCCATATCAGTAGTTGGTACCCTTCCGTGAGGCATCCTAGCCTTGGGAACTTTGTGCAGCGACATATCTCTGCAGTCAATGTTCACATGCCCTCCGTAGTCCTACATCCTGTGGCTCTCGAAGGCTTAAATGAAATGGAGTTTGTAATGAATGAACAATCTCCATTTCCAGAGGCTTATGTTTATTACCCTCAGATTCAGGGAGAATCGAAGCTGATCTTTTGGAAGAAATGGAAGGCACTGGGAAAAGCATATGAATTTGGACTTGGAAGAATCCTCGAGGCAAAGGGAAAACCAGCGCTCATCCATCATCATGTGGCTTATCCGCATGGCTACTTTGCTGTAAAAATTGCCAAAAAACTGTCGATTCCGCTCATCGCAACAGAACACTGGACGGGTTATACTGATGAAGATGGCGATTTTAAGTCTGCTAATCCCATCCAAAAACTGATCACCAGGAGGTTCTACCGGAAAGCAAAAAAGGTACTCCCTGTGAGTGATCATCTTGGGAAAAGTCTCAAAAATCAAGGGCTCATCAGAGATTTTAGGGTGATCCCAAATGTGGTGAACACCGATCGATTCAAGGCGAGTTTGGCGGAAACAGGTACGCATCGCTTTTTACACGTTTCTAATCTTAGAAATCGTCAAAAAAATCTGGAGGGAATACTTCGGACATTCAGCAAGCTCGATGGAAATTTTCAATTGACCCTGATCGGAGAAGAGGTGAATGATGATCTGGATGAAATGCTCACAAAATATGGGCTAGAGCATAAAGTGAAGCTTTTGCTCAAACTCAGTGAACAAGAAGTAGCCGAACAAATGCGCAGCCACGATACTCTGGTACTATTCAGTTATTTCGAGAATCTGCCCTGCGTACTCATCGAAGCGTGCTCATGCGGACTACAACTCATCAGCACGCGCGTAGGAGGCATTGCTGAATATTTCGATGAAAAACAAGGGATTCAACTGATCGAAGCTGGAGCGGAAAAGGATCTACTTCAGGCATTAAAGCATGCCATGGATGCTCCGGATACTGATGAATTAAGATTGGCGCGTCATCAATATGCAAAGCAGAACTTTGGAATAGAGGCCATTGGTTGTGCTATCAATGAGGTATATCAAGCTGCACTGAATTGAGATTGTTAGATACCATACGATCACGCCTGTACATTTATGTGACGGGAAAGCAAGGGACTCAGGCCAGTGAATCTCATTCGCTTAGATCAACTGAAAGCACCCTGATCGTACAGGTGCTTACCATTGGCTTAACCTTCATTTCTTCATTTTTGATCAGTAGGTTGCTTGGTGCTGGTCCCTACGGAACTTATGTCTACTTCTTCTCCTGGGTTGGACTCTTCTCTGTCATTGCCAATGTGGGGCTTTATCAACTAGCCGTTCGGCAGATATCCGTAGCGCTCACAAACAACACAGGTAAAACCTTGAATGCATTCATTCGCTGGTCTCTATCCAGGGTTTTGTTTTTTGCCCTGGTATCAGGAGGACTCTTCTATTTTCTGGCTCCTTTGCTGAACATCAACAATGAATTTCTGCGCGTACTTGGCTTTTTTGCTGTGGCAATCTTAGGGCTGAATGTGCTTTTTCAGGGATACCTGGCCGGAGCCCATGAGGTAGTTCAAAGTCAGATCCCGATCAATTTGTTTCGCCCCGGTGCGGTGATCTGCCTATTGCTTTTTGCACTCTACTTCTTAGATGAGCTCAATATTCAAATGGCTATTCTTTTTGGTACGAGCGGAATTGTTTTGAGCCTCTTTTACTACATCTATCTTACCCGCAAGAAGTACAGAAAATTTGATCTGGCCAAAGAAGGTGAAACAAAGAAGAGTGCCTGGGTAGCGAGTTCCTATTATTTCTTCTTTTTAAGCCTGGTTTCCGTATTAAATTCCAGAGCAGATGTGATGCTACTCGGTTTGCTTGACACTGATGAGAACGTAGGGATTTACAATATCGCCGGGCGGTTTACAGACTTCATTCCGTTTACGCTGATCATTGTCAATATGGTTGCAGGCCCACTCATCGCCAAGTACTACGAGCAAAAGGACAAAACAAGGTTAAGCTCATTTCTACCGCGTATCGCCCGATTGAATTTTGTCTTTTCAAGCATTATCCTGCTCGGCCTTGTCTTTTTTGGAAATTTTGCGCTGGGGATCTTTGGGGAAAGCTTCAAGGCGGCCTATCCCGTGCTTTTGATCCTCGGTTTTGCCCAGTGGTTTAATGTCTCTACGGGTTCAGTGGGCCTCGTGTTGAGTATGACGGGTCATGAACGGCAAGCCCTGGTCATACAAGCGATCAGTGCAAGCCTGAATATTATTCTGGATCTCATCTTGATCCCCGCGTATGGGATCATTGGTGCAGCAATTGCTACCGCCATTTCACTCTTTCTTTGGAATACGGGCATGGTATATATCACCAGAAAGAAGATTGGAATTAAAGTCACCATCTTTGGAAAGTTCTAAATGAAACCATCTTTCTTCATCATAGGAGCTCCAAAAAGCGGAACATCGAGCATAGATCATTATCTGGCTCAACACCCCCAGGTTAAGATGGCACCAAAAGAGCTTCACTTTTTTGGCAGGGATCTGGGTGTCCGCCAGAAAGAACTTACAATGAAGGAATACCAGTCACATTTTGCCGGACAAACTGCAAAGCATTTTGGTGAAAGCTCCGTTTGGTACCTCTTTTCAAAAAATGCTGCTAAAGAGATCCATGACTTTAATCCGCAGGCAAAGATCATCGCGATCCTCAGAGAACCCATTCAATTTCTTGAATCGCTTCATGCTCAATTCCTCTATGATGGGGATGAATCCGAAAAGGATCCAAACAAGGCGATCTTTAAATCTGACTTTGGCCGTTCGGTGAACTTCGAGTATCGTCCGGACTATTTTGAGGCTGCATCTTTCGGGACACAGCTTCAAGGCTATTATGATGTTTTTCCAAAAGAGCAGCTTCATGTGATCTTGTTTGAAGACTTGAAGGAAAAGCCAGAAGAGGTCTTTGATCAACTACTGGACTTCCTGGAGCTCGACGACTTTAGTCCAGATTTTGAGAAAAAGAACCAGCGAAAGGCCACCCGATCGGCAAAACTTCAACAAGTGCTCAGAGAAAAGCCTTCAAGAATGAAACAGCTGGGTAAGTTGATCTTCCCAAACAAGGCCATTAGGCATAAGATCATGGATCTACTTGATCAATTGAATAGAGGAGGCACAGCCGAAAGTATAAGTGCTGAAAATCAAGATCTGATCATCAGTAAGCTCAGTGCTGAGATCGATAAAATCGAAGCCCTGCTGGGGAGAGAACTCAACTGGAGGTAATGTGTGGAATTGGGGGCATATGGGTGAAAAAGTGGACTGGGCAAGAGCATACTCAGCTGAGTGTGATCAACCAAAAGCTCAAGCATCGCGGACCCGATGACGAAGGTTATGTGCTCGCCAGAAATGGTGCTCAGTTTCATTTCAGATCGGATGACAGTGTTGATTCGCTTGAACTCAAGCATTTCAAAGAAGACTCGGAGTCCTTTGATTGGGGCTTTACGCATCGCCGTTTGAGTATTATTGACCTAAGTTCAGCTTCGCATCAACCCATGGAACTCAATGCATTTCAGCTGGTATTTAATGGTGCGATCTATAACTATCGAGAACTCAGGACGGAGCTTGAAAAGCGAGGTCATGTTTTCAAAAGTGAAGGAGATACCGAGGTGCTTCTCAGAGCATATATGGAGTGGGGAGAAAAATGCCTGGATCACCTGAATGGGATGTGGGCATTTGTGATCTATGACCCGAGAACAAGAAGCTGGTTCGGAGCACGCGATATTACGGGTGTAAAGCCACTTTATCTCAGGGAAGATCAGAACATGTTTGCATTCTCCTCGGAGGCTCATGTTTTATCGGATATCGCTTCATCGCCTCAAATGAATCACCTGCAAGTCATCGACTTCCTGATAAGAGGAAATCAGGAAAGCGGAGAGGAAACGATGTTTAGTGGTGTTAAGGAGCTTAAACCTTCACAGGCATTTCGTTTTGATGGAAAAGAACTAAAGATTTTTACCTATTACCAGCCCAAAGAACTTTTGACAAAAGGTCTTAGCTGCGATCTTGATGAGCTGAGTTCATTGTTGAGTGAAGCAACGGCGAGACACGCAATAGCGGATGTATCTCTGGGCTCATGTTTGAGTGGGGGCATCGATAGCAGCGCGATCACTGGAATGCTTGCAAGCAACGAAAACATTGAAGATTTTGAGGCCTTTAGCGCGGTTTTTCCGGGGACTGATTTTGATGAATCAGTTTATGCCCAATCTGTGATCTCAAAGTGGAACCTGCCATGGAATAGGGTAGAGCCTAAAGCAGAAGACTTTCGTGAGAACTTAAAGTCACTTCACCTCATTCAGGAGTTTCCGCTCATTTCCTCATCTACATTTGCCCAGTATGAGCTTATGCGTATCGCTCATGACAAAGGGGTAAAGGTCATGTTGGATGGACAGGGAGCAGATGAGCTCTTTGGCGGATATCCTCAATATCAATTCGCCTATTACAATCAACTCCTTAGGAAAAACCTATTGAGCCTGCCAGGGGTGATCACCCGCCACAAACAATCGTTTTTCACCTTTCTGAGGAACAATATGCGCATGAGAATGCTTGCTAATCCAGCATCAAACCGCAAACTCCTGATGAGATTCTACCCAGAACTGAATCTGATCAGAGAAGAGCTTTTGCATGAATACTTTGAACATGCCGTAAACGCAGAAAACAGTTCATTCTTTAGTGATGCTAATCAATACCTTGCATCTGACTTTTTTGGGGAGAACCTAAAAAACTTACTTCGCTACGAGGATCGCAACTCAATGCACTTTGGGATTGAGGCGCGCACACCATTTGCAGATGATCGTCCATTATTCGAAGCGGTATTCAGCTTGTCTGCCTCCGAAAAACTCGGCCCTTATCCGATGAAGTCTTTGTTGCGCCAAGCAGCTTCGCTATACTTACCCAAAAAGGTTCTGGATAGAAAAGACAAAATGGGTTTTGTTTCACCTCACAACAAATGGCTGTGCCAGTTCAAGGAAGAAATGAAACATTATTTCCATGAAAAATCGGAATTATTCAAGCCTGAACCTGGATCAAAGGAGCTGGATCTTTTATTTCCGAATGAACAAGACTCCGAGAATTATCGAAGTTTCAGGTTTATCAGTGCTCGAATATGGGAGGATGCTTTTTTTGTATAAAGCACGACCGAACAACAATAAATAGGGCTTCGGTGTTATCATTTTTTTAATTTTGGAATTCTTCTAAAAACAGCGAACACAAATAATTCGAATTATGAGAAAAAATCTACTTAGCGCTTTAGCTGTTGTAACCTTCGCTTTTGCTGGGTATGCACAGTCTTACAAAGCACCTCAGGCTACGAAAGCAGCCGACCAACCTGTTGTTTTCGACAAGGTTGATTACACCGGTGATGAGGTGAATGTATCAAAGAAACTTAATAAGAAGCCACTTCCAAAGGCTGCATCAGCAAATGGTACTCAGATCGGAACAACGATCTATGACCTTCAGTCTAATGCGAGTGTGGACAATCGACTGATCCTTAATTCTGATGGATCGATGTCTGCAGCCTGGACTTTCAGTGCAACTAATGGTCCAGCATACACGGATCGTGGAACGGGATACAACTACTTCAACGGGACTACCTGGGGAACCTTCCCAAGCGCTCGTATCGAAAGTGAAAGAGTTGGTTGGCCATCTGTTGTTGTTACTGGATCTGGTAAAGAAGTAGTGATTACGCACAGTACAGCTTCAGACGTTCTATGGCAGGCCGACCGAAGTGCTAAGGGCACAGGAGCCTGGACTCAGGGAACTTCTTCAAACCTTAATCTGATCTGGCCAAGAGCGGTGATCGGGGGAGCAAACAATAATACGATCCACCTTATCGTAATAACTGCGCCTATTGCTAACGATGGTTCACTTTATCAAGGTCTTGACGGAGCACTTCTTTATTTCCGTTCAACCAATGGTGGAAGCTCATGGGATATCCCAGGTGTAGTGCTTCCTCAATTGACGTCTGCTGACTGGAACGGTTTCTCAGGAGACCAATACGCAATCACTGCTAATGGTGATGAGGTTGCATTTGCGATCTTCAATAGTTTCCAGGATGTGATCATGATGAGATCATCTGATAATGGTGATACCTGGTCAAAGCATACCATGGTTGATTTCCCAATTGACAAGTATCAAACAGATGATGGAATTGATATTGACAATGACAATATTCCAGATACTGTGAGAACATCAGATAACTCGGGTGCTATCATCCTTGATG
>CBFHWY010000105.1:0-7692 GCA_965659675.1 Salibacteraceae bacterium
TGCTGATAATTCCTTTGCGCAGCTTCGTAATCCTTGAGCTCGAGATACTCAAAGGCCTGCATATGTGTTTCTCTTTCAAACTTTGATTTGTAATCCTGACTGGCAGCCGGAAAAGCAAGTAGCAACAGGCAAGACATGCTCGCTGCACCAATTAGGGTTTTAAACCAGGAAAGAAGTCTTCCGTTCGTCACTTGAAATTTCCTGTGTAGGATGCTAACAATAATACGAATCTTTAATCTGATGGGCTAATAACTTTTAATCTTTAATTCAGATTTCTCTGTTAGTATCAAAGCTCTCGAGGTAATCCGCTACTCTTCTCACAAACATACCGCCCAGTGCGCCATCAACTACACGGTGGTCGTATGAATGAGATAGGTACATCTTGTGTCTTATGCCAATGAACTCACCCTGAGGGGTTTCGATCACTGCTGGCTTCTTTTGGATTGCTCCAACCGCCATGATGGCAACCTGTGGCTGGTTGATGATAGGAGTACCTAGCACGTTACCAAATGAGCCAACGTTCGTTAAGGTATATGTACCTCCCTGAATCTCATCTGGCTGAAGTTTATTATCCCTTGCTCGTCTGGCCAGATCATTTACTTTCTTGGTCAAGCCAAGTAGATTGAGCTGATCAGCGTCCTTTATCACTGGAACAATAAGATTACCCGAAGGAAGAGCGGCAGCCATGCCAATGTTTATATGACCCTTTCTGATGATCTTATTACCATCAACCGTGATGTTGATCAGCGGATAATCTTTGATCGCTTTCACAATCGCCTCGATGAATATCGGAGTAAAGGTGATTTTTTCACCTTCACGCTGCTCAAAGGCTTTTTTGTGCTTATTTCTCCAATTGACAATGTCCGTTACATCGGCTTCCACGAAAGAAGTAACGTGAGGAGAAGTTTGCTTGGACATGACCATATGGTCAGCAATGAGCTTCCTCATTCTGTCCATTTCAATTACTTCGTCGCCAGAGCCCACATTAACTGGAGGCGCTGAGCTGGCTGGTTTTGGAGGACTTTGAGTAACTTCAGTTTTAGCCTTCTCCTGGACAGGTTGAGCAGATTTACCCTGCACTGGAATGTAAGCCAGAATATCTTTTTTCGTTACTCGACCATTCTTGCCGCTGCCTTCAATCCCTTCTAACTCTTCAAGAGTAATTCCCTCTTTTTGAGCAATGTTTTTGACAAGTGGACTGTAGAATCTTGAGGCCGATTTGAATTCCCCCGAACTGGATCCAGTCGCAGGGCTTGTTTCTGCCAGGGCAGTAGCAGGCGATTCGACTCCATTACTACTTGTTACTTGTTGTTTTGGTTCTGGGCTGGCAGGGGCCGGATCCGCAGAAGAGCTTACTTCAGCCTCGGTTTTGATCTTTGCAATAGCTTGTCCAACTTCAGCAACTTCACCTTCTTGAACAAGGATCTCTGAGATGACCCCATCTTCTGGTGCGGGTACTTCTGAATCAACTTTATCCGTTGCTATTTCTACGATTGACTCCTCAGCTTCCACCTTGTCACCAACCTGTTTCAGCCAGGTAGTAATCGTGGCCTCAGCTACACTCTCTCCCATTTTAGGAAGTATCACATCAATTTCTGCCATTTCTGCTCTAAGTTCAGATTCCTGCAAAGTTACAATTATAGGTGCAATGTTCGGTTTTGAACTATAGAATCTATTGCTACCATTGTAAGGATGAACTTGATCCTTTTTGCCAGAAAACCTATTTCGGGAGCTGTAAAGACTCGCTTAGCAGCTAGTATTGGCAATAAGGAAGCACTTGCAGCATATAAGGAGCTCCTTCATAGAACGACAAGCATATGCCTTGATCTACAGGTTAATAAGTTCATTTTTTGGGCTGGAGAAGGTGGTACTGAGTTACCTAAAGTCGAAGGATTTGTTTCTCGGGAACAAGAAGGAGTGAACCTGGGCGAGCGAATGGGAAACGCAATAAAAACCCGCATGAATGAAGATCCAGGCCCCTGTGTTTTAATAGGAACTGATTGTTTTGATCTTAAAAAAGAAGACTTACAACTAGCTTTCGATAATCTGTATGAGAAAGATGTTGTTCTGGGACCAGCCGCCGATGGAGGTTATTATTTGATCGGCATGAATAAACTTTTTCAAAACTTGTTTTATGGTGTAACGTGGGGAAGAGATCAGGTCTTTTCACAAACTTTAAGAAAAATTGATCAAGAGCAACTAAGCTGCTTTATTTTGGAAGAGAGAAGAGATCTTGATGATTATCCTGACTACCTGGAATACCGCAAGCATGGACAATAGCGAGTTTTTGATGTCTTTGGTCGATTAAGCTTACCGCATAGTATAAAGTCTCGAACAATAATTGCTTGTTTGCGTATTGTGAAGAGGTGCTTTGGAACACTAATTGCACTCTTGCACATATGACTATTTTTGCCGACCAAATGCCAAAGTATATATTGACATTCGTTGTTTTTATCCTTAGCGCAAGCTTGAGCTATGCGCAACCTGAGGATATTCATATAGAAGGAACCGTAGTTGAAGGTGTAGGAAGGGTGAGCGGTGTGATGGTTCGGATCTTCGAGAATGGAAGTCAGATCAGAACAGTTGAAGCCAGAGGTGGTAAATATGATTTCCACCTTCCTTACGGATCAAATTACGAAGTTCATTTCGAAAAAGAAGGCTATGTCACTAAGAAGATTTCTGTTCAGGCCGAGGGAGTGACACAAGAGCTTGTATCCTTTAAGCAGCGTTATGAGCCCTGGACTGTCTCAATGATCGAAAGAGTAGATGGTGTTGATTACTCTCCTTTGGACAAGCCGGTTGGAAAGGTTTATTTCAAATTTTCTGAACGACTTTTTGATTGGGAAGCCCAAAATCCAAAGCTGATGAAAGAGTTGGAGGATGTTGCAGAAGAAGTTGAGGAACGCAAGAAAGAAATAGAAAAAGAGAAAGAACGCAAAGCCAAAGAAGCAGCTAAAGCAGCTGAAGCTGCCACTGCTGCCGCTGCTGCTGCAGAAGAAAAGCGAAAAGCAGAGGAAGAGGCTAAAAAGAAGGCTGAAGAAGAAGCAAAACGAAAGGCGGAAGAAGAGGCTGCCAGAAAGAAAGCAGAGGAAGAAGCAAAGAAAAAAGCGGAAGAAGAAGCAAAGAAGAAAGCTGAAGAGGAAGCTAAGCGAAAGGCAGAGGAGGAAGCTTCCCGCAAAAAGGCTGAGGAAGAAGCAAAAAAGAAAGCCGAAGAGGAAGCCAAGCGAAAGGCAGAGGAAGAAGCTGCCCAAAAGAAAGCAGAAGAGGAAGCGAAAAAGCTTGCTGAGAAAGAAGCAAAAGAAGCAGCTAAGGCTGCTGCCGAAGAAGAAGCAAAGAAAAAAGCAGAGGAAGAAGCGAAAAAGAAAGCTGAAGAAGAGGCCCAGCGAAAAGCAGAAGAGAAAGCAAAACAAGTTGCCGCTGTCGCTGCAGCTAAAGCAGCAAAAGAACTTACAGAGAAAAATGAACCTAAACCTGAGTCTCAGCCAGAATCGGAACCAGAGCCTGTGCCAGAACCTGAGCCTGAGCCAGTACCCGAGCCAGAACCTGAGCCAGAACCTGAGCCAGAGCCAGAGCCAGAGCCGGAAAAAATCTCAAAGCCAAAAGCTTCTGCATTTGTGCAGGATAGGACGACAGGGTTTAAAGAATTTGACCATGAACACGAGGATTATCACAAGCACCTTGCGGATGAATATCCAGAGGGAATTACCGAAGAACATTATAAAGGTATACGCCATGAGGTGACTAGAAGAATTGTGATCAAAGAAGGAGAAGGACATATCTACAAGAAGGTAGAACATGACTACGGAGCAACATTCTACTTTAAAGATGAAAGAACGATCTCATCACAGGAATATCAGATTGAAGCATTTAAGCGAAAGCCTACGCGTCGACACTAAGGAACAGGATCGTATCCTGATCCTCCCCAGGGGTGACAGCGACTTATTCTCCTTATACTTAACCACAAACCCTTTATTGGTCCATGCTTTCTTAAGGCAGTGATGCTGTATTCTGAGCAGCTTGGAGCGAATCTGCAGTTTGCACCTAAAAAGGGGGATATACCATATTGGTAAATGCGAACTAAGAGCACGAGCGGCGCCGAAAGGAGGCGCTTCAATTTATGATTCATCGAAGTCCCGATACATCATGCTGGCTTGAATTCCCTCGTTGTTCTGGTATTTTCGACTAGAGTACTTCTCAAAATCTCCTTCAATGCTATGGTAGAAAATCTGACAGATCTCAGCGCCTGCATAGATCCGTATCGGCTGTACACAAAACATTTCAAGTGTCCAGTATCCACTAAAACCGACATCGCCAAAACCCGCAGTGATGTGAACAAAAAGGCCAAGGCGTCCTACAGATGAACGACCTTCCAACATAGGCACAAAGTTTTCAGTGCGCGTGAATTCAACGGTCCTTCCAAGATATAGCTTGTTAGTTTCCAGTAACAGGCCTTCTTTGGGTATTGTCAAGGGACTTGCCGTATTGGCTTTCTTCATATCCAATACCGGACTATCATAGACCATCAGCTCATCGTGTAAACGAAGATTGTAGCTGTTTGGATTCAGCTGAGAAGCATTAAATGGCTCAATGAAAATATTCTGATTGAGTTCTCGCTCTATCTGCTTTCCCGATAAGATCATGATTCTATTTTATATCCCGTTCCTTCTTTTCCATCAAGAAGCTTGATCCCTCTTTTCCCTAATTCGTCGCGAATGGCATCAGATAGAGCAAAGTTCTTATGCTCTCTGGCATCCTTCCTTATCTCGATAAGGATGTCCATGACCTCATCAAGTTTTTCCTCCTCGCTCTCATTTTCCTGGGCTAAACCCAGAATATCTCCAAGAATCAGTTCAAACTCTTTTTGTAACCTCTTGAAAGTTTTTTCTTTAATTGAGCCCAGCGACAATTGGTTGTTTGAGAAGCTATTCACCTTTGCAGCCAAGTCAAACAAACTTGCAATACACTTGGCGGTGTTAAGATCATCGCTCAGGAATCGATAACATTCGTCGATCAGGCCATTGATCTCATTGTCTAGTGAGTCATCCAGATGTCCGGTAGAATATTGGAGCTTTGACAAAATAGTTCTAGCTCCGACTAAGCGTTTAAGTCCTTTATCGCTTGCTTCAAGAGCTTCCTGAGAAATATCCAGCGTTGATGAATAATGCGCCTGTAACATGAAGAAGCGTAAGGTCATTGCCGAGAAGGCTTTGTCATACTTTCCTGTGCCCTGGATCAATTCTTCAACGGAGATCACATTGCCCAGTGATTTACTCATCTTGGCGCCATCAAGTGTGAGCATATTTCCGTGTATCCAGTATTTTACTGGGTCTTTTCCGACAGCCGCAACAGCCTGAGCAACCTCACATTCGTGATGAGGGAATTTGAGATCCATTCCGCCACCGTGAATATCGAATTGTGAGCCCAGATATTTGGTGCTCATTACAGAGCATTCCAAATGCCAGCCAGGAAAGCCATCACTCCATGGTGAGGGCCAACGCATGATATGCTGTTTTTCAGCTTTCTTCCAAATAGCAAAATCAAGTGGGTTTCTCTTTTCTTTTTGCCCATCTAGCTCTCGGGTATTGCTAATCAACTCATCGATCTTTCTGCCCGACAGCTTTCCGTATTGATGCTCTTTATCGTACTTCTCGACATCAAAATAGACAGAACCATTAACCTCATAGGCCAGACCCTGGTCAAGTATGTTCTGAACGAATTGTATTTGCTCGATGATGTGTCCGGTAGCGGTAGGTTCAATACTCGGTGACTCCGTATTAAAGAGTTTCATGATATCATGAAAGTAGTTTGTGTACTTCTGCACAACCTCCATGGGCTCGAGCTTTTCGAGTTTGGCGCGCTTTGCTATCCTATCCTCTCCACTGTCATCCAGTATATGTCCAACATCAGTGATATTACGCACGTATCTGACAGAATACCCAAGCGCCTTCAAATAGCGATAGAGTACATCAAATGTGATGAAGGTCCTTACGTTTCCGATGTGGACCTCACTGTAAACGGTTGGTCCGCAGACATACATACCAACATGAGGAGGGTTGAGGGGTTCAAACTTCTCCTTTTTACGAGAAAGGGAATTTTGAATGGATAATGGGAACTTATCAGACAGTTGCATATTAATTCTTGTCTGAAGGGCTCATTTCAAGGTATTGAAACAATTCTCTGCGAATAGCCTCATCCTTGAATTTTCCGCCATATTCTGCTGTTACGGTGCTTGACTCAGTATCCTTAATCCCTCGCATTGAAACGCAAAGATGTTTGGTGTCTACGATCACGGCTACATCCTCAGTATTCAGTACTTTTTTTAGTTCATTAGCGATCTGAAGCGTAAGCCTTTCCTGTACCTGTGGTCTTTGTGCGAAATGATGTACGATCCGGTTGATCTTACTTAAGCCGATCACCTTTCCACTGGAGATGTAGGCTACATGTGCAAAACCCAGAATAGGTAGGAAGTGATGCTCGCAAGCAGATTGAACCCGAATGTTCTTTTCAACCAACATCTGGTTGTAGCGGTATTTGTTCTCAAATACAGTACTACTCGGTTGATTTTTGGGATCAAGGCCTCTAAAGAGCTCCTTCACATACATCTTTGCCACTCTTTTCGGAGTTCCTTTAAGACTGTCGTCCTCCAAATCAAGGCCAAGTGTATCCATGATATCAGCAAAACTCTTTTGAATTCGCTCGATCTTCTCATCATCGCTTAGTTTGAAAGCATCTTCTTTCATCGGTGTTTCGATAGAGCTCATCAGATGCTCATCACCAACTTCATCGATGTCTAATTGAGATAGATCTACTTTTTCCAAATCCTCTTTCATATTATCATTTTTATCCTCACCCCAGGGGGCTGCAAAGGTACAAAAAACGCTACCCTAACCTCATTCGTAAACTTTTGTTCCGTTGTTAAGCCAAAAGCCCCATAAATAGCTGTATGCATGAACGCTATCTGTAGGAGAATTTCCCTGGTAGACAGGGTAATTTC
The DNA here is from genome assembly GCA_965659675.1 of Salibacteraceae bacterium. Classification (GTDB taxonomy): domain Bacteria; phylum Bacteroidota; class Bacteroidia; order Flavobacteriales_G; family Salibacteraceae; genus CBFHWY01. Next base: position 6,995 of record CBFHWY010000105.1, read on the forward strand.
GGTTCTTCCATTCAAAGATGCCACCAAAAAGATTGTACACGTTTTCATAGCCCTCTACAATGAGCTTTCTTGTAACCTCCTCACTGCGGTAACCTATGCTGCAATAAACCACGATCTTTTGATCCTTTGAAACGCCATCAAGAACCTTGGCATTCTCCATATTTGGTCCAATCCACCTGGCTGATTTGATATGGCTAACCTTAAATTCAGGGAATGCTCTTGCATCGAGTATCAAGGCATTTTCTAAATGGGAAGGTACGGCATCAAAACTCGGTACATCTTTATTGAGTAAAGCATCCAACGTGAGTTGAAATGTATTGGAATTAACGCTTTGAGCACTGGCAAGCGCCACAAATAATATATTGAATATCAGCATGTAAGCTAATCTCACTTTCCTACTCTTGGGTGATGTTCGAGAATCGTACTTCTCAAATAATCTCTGTCGAGATGAGTGTAGATCTCTGTTGTGGTGATGGATTCATGACCAAGCATTTCCTGGACAGCGCGAAGGTCAGCACCGCCTTCAACCAGGTGCGTAGCGAAAGAGTGTCTGAGCGTATGTGGACTAATGTTCTTTTTTAATTCAGCCTTTTGCGCAAGATCCTTCAAAATATTGAAGGCAGACATTCTGCTTAGTTTGCTTCCGCGTAAATTAAGAAAGACATAATCTTCATTACCAGGTTTGATCGGATAGTGCG
>CBFHWY010000106.1:0-7519 GCA_965659675.1 Salibacteraceae bacterium
CAAAGATCATCAGTAAGTATACTACCCCTGAAATGAGAGTGGTAAGGGAGATATATTTTAAGAATCTTGGCATCAATCAGAACTGAAAATAAATGAAGCTCACTTCTCCGAAGTTGCCAAATAATAATATCCCGGAAATCAATACTCCATAAAGAAGGACCTGATAATGCATTTCTACATTTTCAGATTTATGTATTCGGTCTACCAATGGGTCAATTAGCTTAAACATCAAGGCAAGAATTAACAGAAAGGCAAAATTTGATAATCCAAAAGCCAGGAGTGAATCCTTTGCCACTCCAATATTGAATTGTGCGAAACTGAACAACATAGCCCAAGCCGACTCTATATTGTTCGCTCTAAAAAACATCCAGGCCACACACACCAGAAAGAATGTCCAAACCGTCTTCAAAGGCTTAGGTAGTTTAGGAAGAACAATTACTCTTTCCATAAGTAAATAAGCTCCATGCAGGCCTCCCCACATAATAAAGGTCCAGTTGGCTCCGTGCCAGAATCCACTGACCAAAAACACGATCATAATGTTGATGAACCAACGTTGCTTGCTTACTCGATTTCCACCCAAAGGAATGTACATATAATCCCTAAACCAGGTACTTAAACTGATGTGCCATCTGGACCAAAATTCACCGATGGTCTTTGACAGATAAGGAGTCCTGAAATTATCCATCAACTTCACTCCAAACATTCTTGCCACACCAATAGCAATATCCGAGTATCCAGAAAAATCACAATAGATCTGCAAAGCAAAGAAGAAAGTAGCAAGAATTACAAGCGCTCCGCTTGTCTCATGCGGCTGGTCATAAACCATCTCGACAAAGGCACCGAGCCTGTCTGCAATGACCATTTTTTTGAAGAGACCCCAGATCATCATCTTTGTGCCCAGAATCAAATTGTCCTGAGAGGGCTCAAATCTTTTTTTTAGTTGACCAAGCAGATTCTGTGCGCGCTCAATGGGACCAGCGACAAGTTGAGGAAAGTAGCTTACGTACAAAGCAAAATACCCTAAGTGTTTTTCCACCTCTGCCTGTCTCCTGAAAACATCTATAGTATAAGCCATGGTCTGAAAGGTGTAAAAGCTAATTCCCATGGGTAAAATTAGCCCGGTGTAAGGAATCAAGTAGTCCATCCCAGCTGCAGATAGCAAGCCATTGGCATTGTCAATGAAAAAATTGGCATACTTGAAAACGATGAGAATGCCAAGGTTAGAACACATTGAAATGAGCAGCAAAAACCTCCTTCTCCACCTTCTTTGCTCAAATTCCATAAGACGAGCAACGCCATAGTCGATCAAGGTGGAGACAAGGATGAGGGATACATATTTCCATTCCCAGGCCATGTAAAACACATAGCTGGCAAGCAGTAACACCAACCAACGAAACCTCTGAGGGGCAATATAGTGCAGGAAGAACACTATTGGCAGGAAGATCAAAAACTCTATTGAATTAAAGAGCATGCTCTCAGGATATGCGCAAATTAAAGCTTATTTCAGCAACCTCTTGAGACTTCAAGTGTATATATTCGTTTGTTCGCTTTGAGCATGGACTTATGCTTTTCAACTCAATAGAATTTTTAGTATTTCTTCCTTTGGTTTTCAGCATATATTGGGCGTTTAAGAAATATTTATAAGCTCAAAACACACTAATACTGGTTTCAAGTTATGCCTGATGGGCATTTTATCTTGATCTAAGATGTAGAAAACTCAAACAAAACGATAAAGCACTCAAAAGAATCAAGGTATTTATACGTTTACCGCAGTTTTGAATCCGGAGGGAAACACTCAATGCATGACGAAGTCCACCATTTCAATAACATCGAATGGGAGATAATCCAATTTTAGTCAGAGCATATCAATTTCTAAACAAAAACACTTCAAAAGCCTCAGCATCGAGGATCTTTTCAGTGCTTTTTTGAAGAGTAACGTAAAACTCATTCTGTCGAAATCTTTTATCTACCACGATATAATTCACTCCATAAACATCATTGAAGTACTGAGCATTTTTTGAGGGAACATTTTGATCATGCATTTCTTCAATAGATAGACTTAAAAAATCATTCATATTATCGCCTGAAACCACAAGTCGGTAGTAGTATTTAAAATCTTTAAGACCCTCCTCAGTGGTGTAGCTAGATAGTGCTCTTGACAACCTAATAGGCACGCATAAGATTTTCTTCTCTTCAGATCTTGAATTGATGAATTTGATGATCTCTCTTACACCTTCAGGAAAGGTTCCACCGAACCCTAATAATTTTTGCAGTGCTCCTGCCTCATTTAAAATACTTAGAAATACTATCAGCGACAGATGTAGCATTGCAATCATCAAAAGACTACTTTGATCTGCATCCGAAAAAAGTAGAATTAGAATAATGGGAAATACGCCATACTCGAGATATCTTTCCGACTCTCCAAATAATTTCCCTTTTCCAATTGATGTGAGCAAAAAAACCACCAATACAGAGAATAACATTCGCGTAATGCCTGATTCTATATTGTCAGAAAAAAGTGCAAAACCATTCCAAAAATCGATTGGAATAAAAAACAAAATCGGTAGGGAGTGTATCAGAATTAAAACCGGAGAGTGTTTCAGAAATAGTTCCATCCGTTCCGTTCTGCTCATCCCAGGAAGGAATATTTTGTAGAAATTGAATATGCCTCTCATTCGAGTAGAATAAGAGTTCATCTGAACTTTGGCGTAGTACAAAGTATGGTGCCATTTAAAAAGTAGGAGGTCCTTAATTTTCAGTTGTGGAATCAAGAATCCGACTAAGAGGCACAGAATCAGTGGCAAAACCAATAACCAATTTAAGGATAGCAAAGTGTAAACCAGTCCGATGAAAAGTGCCGCTTGGGTCGCAAAAGTTGAGGTCCAAATTACAAGCATCAGTATAACTGAAAGTATTCCAACCCAAAGCCATAGAGGAATTCCAACAGCACCTACATCAATCAGGAAAATACCAACTAGATAAAGAGAAGTAAGGAGAAAACCGAAAGTTCGCCCGTTAGCGACTTTAAGCCGTGCAGAATAAGGAAAAAAGATGGGAGTCGTTAAGAATACCAGAATACCAAGAACACCAATTATGTGTGGGATCGGGTCGTCTATTATGAGGTCAATCACAAGGAACAGAATTGTTGCTACGCCTAAGTCTGCCACAGAATTGCCGAATACTAGGACCAACCTCCACATCTTTTTTGGAAACCTGCTGACGAGGTAATGAAAAAGATTCGGACGCGGAAAGTAGGCCTGATGATTTAAACCATCTGCAATTTTCAGGTTGTTTACCCAACTTCTTGAAAGCATCGAAAGTTTTGACAATACACCCATTCCATCGGAAGATGAAGACGCTTTCTCTAGAAATACAAAAACTAACCTGATGAAAAATCCGAACAGAAATACTGAGATCAAAAGCATTATGTCAATCTGGTCGCGCAAGTTACACTGGGTCTATAAGTTGAGTCTAGGCGTTAGACCGAAATTATCGATCCCTTTGAGTAGATCTTCAAAATATGGAATATCCCCCTTGTGAGTTGAATACTTCACGCTTCCAGGCTCAAGATCATTTTTCTTTCTAATCTTCTCTCCAAAGCTTTCTTGAATAGCCTTTCGAATACTAACTACTACGCCTTCAGGATCTGTACAGAATTGCTCATAATTTAAGATCATCTTTTGGCTTGGATTTAGTCTATTCATCTGCTCTTCATACATTTCTGTGAGATACTTGAACTGCCCTCCTATTTGATCGTAAACATTTTGTTTAGTGAGCTCTTCATATACCTTAGGGGCAGGGGTTTGTCCATACCACCTATTCTCGTCGTTGTAATTTTTCAATCGCCCTTTATATAGTGATACAGCTGAATCAATAAAATCTCTTTTTACATAAATAAAGAAACTCTTTTTATATGCTTTTGCAATTTCATTGATATGATAAGAAGGGTTGACCCCTTTCATAATACATGTCTTTCCAAAAGCTGCACTGAATTCGGAAAGTGATTTTCCCAAATTCTCCCAATTAATCTTTGATTTAGCAGTCTTGAAGTCATATGGATGACTTTCTTTTTTCAAGTGATCATGCCAAAAGTAGGCGAAATCATGTGGATCGAAAATACCTTTCGTTTTACCATAATCAGACTCAAAACTCATTTTAGCCGGACTAATTTTCTGTAATATTTGCGAAAGTCTAATTCCGACAACTGGGTTTTTCCAAAACCTTGCCACCACATTGTCGGGGTAGCCCAGGTCAAGAAGATGCACCATCATCTGTGAAAAGAAGGTTTTACCACATCTTGGTACTCCAAAAAAGAAAATTATTGGTTTACTATCACTTACACCCTGTTCACTAAAAGTAATATCTTGTAGGTGAGCGTTTAACTCGCGCATAAAAGTCTCGTCTCTCAAATTTCGTGAGTATTCCGTACTTCTGTTTTGGTTGTCGTCTAACAACCACTTTGGCATTTTTGAATCCATGTTATAGTAGTTTCTTTAATTCTTCAGCTCCGAGGTTAAATAAGGCATCAATGATACCTAAGCCTGGCACAAAATCAACACTTCCCACTTGCACATAAGTCGGGTGTGAATAGTCTTGCATTTGTAGTTTCAGTCCAGCTTGTTCAAATTTTACTGGTTCCATATAACCATCCGCTCCTCCTCCCGAGAGATAAGTATCTCCCTTAAGTTTTTGGGTGATTTCAATGAGCATTTCTGTTGATTTGACAGAAATAGACAATTCTGAACTTCTAATCAGACTCTTTTCAAAATCCAATAATTTCAGAATTTGTCTCACAAATTTCTCGTTGAGTTTTGCTAAATGAGTTTCTGAATCCTCAAAAAAGCGGTCCAGTAGATCTCGGTGTTGATCAAAGTAAGGGTGCCCAGAATAGGACTGAATTATAGTTTTGTGAATCTTTTTCCAATGGGGGTTCGTTTTATCAATCTGAACTTCGGAGATTTTCTGGAAACTTCCCTTTTCTCCTTTCACCAAAGGAACTGTGATTGGCTTTTTTTGGCCTCCTTGAAGGATAAAAACTCGTTTAAACCAATTAGGGTTTTTGATATTGATCACTGAATGATCAAGGATCACAAAGCAATCTGAAGTGACTATTTTATCGAAATAGCCTATCCAGGGAAAGAGGTTAGGTTGGTGGATTGAGACGGTCATCTTTGAAAACAATTTCTAGTTTCTTCATCCATTTTTTCATCGACCTCATTTAATTTTGGGCTTTCAAAATTACCAGGCACCTTATTGACCTCACAGTCAGCGTGAAAGCCCATTTCATTCAGTCTTCTAGAAATTGATAAAATCAGGCTTCTGGGGTTCTTTAGAAACTGATCGAATTCTACCCTAATAAGTTGCTCAGAAGCTAGAAAGCGATAGTTTTCTTCATAGTCTTGAGAAATACTTAACAGTTGTCTTGGGATTTGTTGATGATAAGGCAAATCCTTTATAACATCATAGTTTGAGCTTGGCATGCTCCACCAATTTTGAGCATTCCCAAAATGATGTAATCGAGCTTTTTTTAAGGATCGTGCAACATCAATCTCATCACGATGAATATGAATGACAATGAGATTTTCAAAGGCCCTACTGAAATTTTCGAGATGGCGGCAAGGGTGAAGTCCCTTAAACAGGAATGCTCCTTCAGCTTTGTGTTGAAGATTACGCAATATTTTAATCAAATGATCCCAGTGAATATTCACGCTTGCTGACGTATAATCATAAGTTTGGCCACTTTTCACAAGCAGTTGTTTTTTCCAGAAATAAGAAAATTCATGTGGTTCAAAAACATGCTTTGTCCTTCCAAAACTATTACTGAAGTCGGATTCATTAAACTGTATGCCCACTTCCTTTGAAAGGGAATATCCAGAAAGCGGACAATTCCAGAACCTTGCCATGAGATTATTCACATATCCAATCTTTAAAGCTGTAGTGAGACTCTGCATCAATAAGGTTGTGCCCGAACGAGGTAATCCGTTAACAAAAATCAATGGATATTGAACATCGACATCTGTTAACTGCTCTGCTTCCAGAGATTGGAGGCTTGTATTAAGGTTATCAATAAAAGACATTAGTGCATTAGTTTGTCACAGATAGCGCTGCAAGTGTTTAGCATGTAGTTCAATTCTTGATCACTCAGACCTTCATAAAAGGGAATGCTCAAATGATGTGTCATTATCGCTTGACTTCCTTTATAGTTTTCTAAGGATTCCGAGGCAAGAAAATTAAATTCTGAACTCACACCAATACTTGCCTTAACAGCCTCTCTATAAAATCTATTTTTTAATTCGGAGTTTGCGAAATTCAACACAAATTTTTGGATAATACTTCCTTCTTTGTTTAGAATATTAACAAAATCGTAGGAATCAAAAATCAAACGATATTGAATCTCTAGTTGCTTTCTTTTTTCAATATTTTCCTCGATGACTGCTGCATTGTCTAGACCTAGTGCACAGTTGATGTTATTCATTCTGAAATTGAATCGCATTTCACCGTCATCACCTTTGACTCCATGATAACTTCTCATGTTTTTTATTGCTTCCACGATCTCAACCTTATTGCTCACAACCATTCCACCATCGATTGCATTTAGACCTTTTGTTGGATAAAATGAATATATTCTCCCGACACAATGATCCATGGGTCTCCTTATAGCGATATCTGTGAGAATTGATTGAGCATTATCCTCAAGCAAGGGAATTCCTCTTAGCAAATCAGTTGAGTAATTATGAATGCTCCCAAAATAATTTGCACCTATAATAAGACCTGGATTATTATCCTGTATTGTTCTTTCCAATTGTCCGTGATCGTAAGCAAGCGTTTTTTCATCTAAATCACAAAAAACAGGTGAATTTCTGCTCAACCTTACAGCATTAAGAATGGCAGAACAGGTAGATATTGCAGGTACTATTATCTTCTGATTATTAAGTCCCAAAGCCTTAATGGCTAGTGCCAAGGCACTAAATCCATTGGATGTTGTTGCAGCATAATTTTGAGAAAGCATTTGAAGGATAGTCTCCTCAAATAGTTGAACTGCATTGCCTGCCGCAAACTGTCCAGATTGAACGCTCTTATTGAAGTGCTTCTTTTCAAGGTTTCCTTGTTCAAGCCTAAATCTGGGTATTTCCATAACGTCTACCAATCAGGAAGTTCTCTTTGCCACTTTTTCCAGTGCTCTAACTGCATTAGTTTATTGTTCTCAGCACGTCCTTCTATTGCAGTCCAGACCCTTTCTTTCGGGGAAGTCACTTGCTCTGTCCACCAAACAGGATGAGTTAAAATCTGGAGTTTAGAATGACCTTGGGATATTCTATCTCCGATCGAATCATTTCGCCAATGACCATTTGAATCGCTTGCATATGCCACATTTTCCATGAAATAGGAAGAATAGGTATTCACCATCCCTGCTACCTCAGAAACACCAAGTTTCAGTGCCCATTCGTTAGGATTATGGAATGAAAAAGAATTTATCTCAGTATTGAAAACAAATTCAAGAAAGTCTTTCTCCTTTTTG
>CBFHWY010000107.1:0-7401 GCA_965659675.1 Salibacteraceae bacterium
TAATGATGGGCAAATGATAGAGCATGCGTAATCTGAGCAACCTGATATGGAGGTATCACTTTAGCCTGCTCTTTCTCTTTCTCGAAATCATAAGTCTGTCTGTTTTCTTAAGCTTCAATTCCTTCCAGGGAAGTAACTTTTTAGGCTTCACCAACGAAGTAAGCGGCGGAGTCCATGAAAGTTTCACCAATTTGAGCGAATACCTCTCACTTAAAGAAACCAATAAGGACCTTGCTGAGGAGAATGCCAGATTAAGAAAGAAACTGAAAACTAGTTTCTATTCCCTCTTATCCAATCGGGTTTATTTCGGCGATACACTCTATGAACAGCAATATGAGTTTATTAGCGCGAAGATAGTTAACAGCACAACCAATAAACGGAACAATTTTGTGCTCATCAATAAAGGGAGCAGGCACGGAATTAGAGAAGATATGGGTGTAATTTCAGGGAATGGTGTTGTCGGTGTTGTAAAAAATGTTTCATCGAACTATTCGCTGATCTCCAGTATGCTTCATTCCAAAATTCAGGTAAGTGCGCAATTGAGCAGTACCGATCATTTTGGAGTGGTGCTATGGCCGGGGGGTGAAGCAGATATGGCGAAATTGACCGACATCCCCGCTCACGTAAAGGTCAAAAAAGGAGCTTTAGTAGAAACGAGAGGTTCTTCAACCTACTTTCCTCCTGACATATTAATAGGTAGGGTCATTTCCGTGAACAAAGGCGATGATCCGGCATTTCACGACATCGACATTTTGCTGAGTCATGACTTTAAAAAAGCAGGCTTCGTTTATGTGGTGGAGAATCGATTGAAAGAGGAACAGCTAAAAATTCAAAAAGAAGCAGAAATTGAGCAGTAGCCTGTTAAAATATATTCCAGCCTTTTTGGCATACGTGCTGCTGCAGGTATTGATCCTTAATCGCATCGACTTCCTGGGCTCGATCAATGCATTTTTGTATATCATTTTTATCATCTGCCTGCCGGTTGATACTAAAAAGACCGTGGTACTGTTCACAGCCATGCTCATGGGGCTTTCAGTAGATATCCTTTCAGGCACCCCGGGTCTACATGCCTCAGCATGCTTGTGGTTGGCCTTTGCACGTCATTTCACCTTGCGATATATGTCTCCCAGAGAGGGTTTTGAGTTTGGGGCAGTTCCAGGAGTGAATGATATGGGATTCATCTGGTTTCTTTCCTATGCTGCCATTCTCACTTTTCTGCATCACCTTTTTCTTTTTCTTCTTGAGGTCTTTAGATTCAGTGAACTAGGAGCCACACTTTGGAGAACCCTGAGTAGTTCTATCCTCTCTCTGGCGCTGATCATTCTATTTCAATATCTGTTTTACTACCGCTCAAGTAAGGCATGAGAAGTTTTGAGAACAGGAAATATATTCTCGCGGCGATCTTCATTGTCATCGGACTGGTCTACCTCATCCGACTGTTCTACATTCAGGTGCTCAATGATGAGTATAAACTGAGTGCAAAGAACCAGGCACTTAGGTATGTGACCGACTATCCCGTTCGCGGATTGATCTACGATAGAAATGATCAGCTCCTGGTATACAATCAAGCTGCATATGACCTCATGGTCATTCCCCGTGATGTGGAGGAATTCGACACCCTCGCTTTCAGCAAATTACTGAGTATTGATACAGAAGAGATCGTTCAAAAACTGGCAAAAGCCAGAAAATACAGCCAGTATAAAGGCAGCATTTTTGAAAAACAGATCGCTGCGGAAGAATGGGCAGGCATTTCTGAACAGCTCCATAAATATCCTGGATTCTTCGGACAAAAAAGAACCTTGAGAAAATACCCCAGATCAGCTGCTGCCCATGTCCTTGGCTATGTTTCAGAAGCAAGTAAAAGAACCATTGAAAACAAGCCTTATTACAAGCCCGGCGATTACATTGGTGCAAGTGGACTTGAAAAGCATTATGAACCTGTTTTAAGGGGAGAACGCGGACAAAAGATACTGATGGTTGATGTCCACAATGCGGTAAAGGGAAGTTATGCAGGGGGTAAATACGATACGCTCGCCGTTCCGGGGACAAGGCTAAACACAAGTATCGATCGTGAGCTTCAGGCATATGGCGAAAAGCTCATGCAGAACAAAAGGGGAAGTATTGTTGCCATTGAACCTGAAAGTGGTGAGATCCTCTGCATGGTAAGCAGTCCGGGCTACGACCCAAACCTACTCGTTGGAAGAAAGCGAACAGAGAATTACAAGTTTCTGGCTGCAAACGACTCCACTACTCCACTCTTTAATCGGGCCATTAATGCGCAATACCGACCTGGATCGATCTTTAAGCTCGCGCAATCTTTGGTTGGGCTCGAGGCTGGTGTGATAAACGTCAATACGCGTTTTCGGTGCAATAGGGGAATCATCGGATGTCATGGCTCCCATACGAACGACAAACTTGTGGAGGCCATCCAGCATTCATGTAACCCCTATTTCTATCAGGTTTACAAAAGGCTGATTCAACGAGGAGAAAGCACGAGCATTTTTAAAGACAGCGAGTTGGGTTTGAGAAAATGGTCTGAATCGATCCGTAAGCTCGGTTTTGGCATCAAATTAAAAACTGACCTCCCAGGCATACTCCCAGGAATGGTGCCTGATGTTGCGTTCTATGACAAATGGTATGGAGATAATCGATGGGCTTTTTCTACGATCTATTCAAATAGCATCGGGGAAGGAGAGTTAGGCGTGGTTCCCATACAAATGGCCAATTTCGCTGCAATCATTGCTAATCGGGGTTATTACATTACCCCTCACTTTGTGAGTAATACGCCTAGCAACTGGAAAAAGCAAGATGCAGGGATCTCTGAAGAACACTTTGAGCCGGTTATTGAAGCGATGTACAAGGTTGTGAACGAATCGGGTGGAACCGCCAGGAGAGCCCGGCACGACAGTATTGTGATCTGCGGGAAGACCGGGACTGTGCAGAACGATCCCTTTCCAGATCACTCTGTTTTCATCTGTTTTGCCCCGCGTGAAAATCCCAAGATCGCCATGGCCGTTTATGTGGAATATTCAGACTTTGGTGGAACCTGGGCGGCACCTATCAGCAACCTCATGATCGAAAAGTATTTAACTGGAGAGATCAGTAATGAAGCCAAGGAAAAACGAATCCTTGAAGCTTCCTTTATGGAGATCTATGAGAAGGAATAGAACGGGCATATGGAAAGAGATCGATTGGGTCATCATTGGCCTGTATCTCATATTTGTTTTGGCTGGTTGGCTAAACATCTATGCGGCCAGTTACTCTGAAGAAAACAGCTTTCTTTTCGACTTTAGTCAAGCCTACGGCAAACAATTGATCTGGATACTTTCAGCCATCTTTCTGGGCTGGTTGATGCTGATGCTCGACTTCCACTTCTATCGCTTCTTTGCCTATCCGATATTCATCACGAGTTTGCTTCTGCTTATCGGAGTTCTGATCTTTGGAAAAGAGATCAAAGGTGCTCAGTCCTGGTTTGTGATCGGGCCGATCAGCATTCAACCTTCTGAATTTGCCAAATTTGCCACGGCGCTGGCTCTTGCCAATTACCTATCCAGTTTGGGCAAAAGTTTTAGAGGTTTCCAAACGCGTTCTCTTGCCTTTCTGATCATTGCTTTTCCAGCTGCACTCATAATGCTTCAACCCGATATGGGTTCTACTCTGGTGTTCGCCTCACTTATTTTTGTCCTTTACAGAGAAGGTCTTTCAGGTAATATTCTCCTTCTTGGACTCTTCGCGATCGTACTCTTCATCCTTGCCTTGCTGCTAAAGGATGCAAGCGTAGGCTTGCCTTTTGGATTGGCGCTGACTGGTGGGCAAAGCATCCTTGCAGTGATCATTGTCATCTGTTTATTGATCTATCTACTTTTTCAGAAAATGAAGTCGCTTCGCTGGATCCTACCTTCCATTGTGCTCGTTATTGGAGCTTATCTTTTCAGTGTTGATTATGTATTCAATGAGGTTCTCTCACCCCATCAACAGGATCGGATCAATGAACTGTTAGGCATAAAAAGCGATCCAACCGGGGCGGGCTATAATGTGCATCAGAGCAAGATCGCTATCGGCTCTGGTGGCTTTGTGGGAAAAGGTTTCCTGAATGGAACCCAAACCAAGTACGACTTTGTTCCTGAGCAGAATACTGACTTTATATTTTGCACGATAGGAGAGGAATGGGGCTTCATTGGAAGCTTTATTCTCATTGCCCTGTATATCACTTTCTTATTGCGCCTGATCTATCTCTCTGAAAGACAGCGCTCCTCTTTTGCAAGGATCTATGGCTACTGTGTCATTGCCATTTTCTTTATTCACTTTGCGATCAATATTGGAATGACCATCGGGCTCGCACCAGTGATTGGAATTCCACTCCCCTTCTTTAGCTACGGCGGCTCTTCACTCTGGGCCTTCACGGTTCTGCTTTTTGCTTTTCTTAAAATGGATTCCGTGCGTAAGACGGTCTTGCGCTAAAGGGCTCTGAATACGTTGCGGAAGTTGTTCCTCAAACCAAACCAGAATTGCAGGGAATTGTCGGTGATCACCGCGTCCCTCTGACTTCTTGCCCATACACCAAATTCAAGTCGAAGATCAGACACAGGTAGGAGCAAGTATGAAGCCTGCAGGCCTGCTGAATAAAGATCTGTTCGAAGCCCTTGTGCCATAGCGTGTCCGTAAGTTCCATTTCTGTCTTCATAAGAACGGAAGACATCACCGCCATAGGCATATTGACCAGTGTCTCTTCCATAAACTGCGTTTTGTAAGAACAACTCAAAGAACCAGCGATCCTTACTATAAGAAGCCTGAAATAGCGCCTCCTGAATATTGGCCCCCATCGGATGGGCCATGGGCTGCTGATAATGCCCATAATTCTCAAGGCTGGTCTTATGGGTGTAGGTAAACGGGCGGATATAATTGTACTCTGCCAATAGATTCAAATTCTTCATTCCGAATGCATTCACATATCTGGCACCAGCCTGGATGGCGTATTTATTGGCCCACCACTGTTGGTCTGATAACATTTCCTCCAATAGAAACTCATCGAGCAGAAACTGTCCGTAGAGCGTAAGACCCTTTCCAAGTAAGAAGCTTGCTGTTCCAGCCATCAGAGAGTTGTCGGTGGATCCAGTGGAATATTCCACAGGCCTGAAGAAGATTACCGGGTTGAGATAATTTACGTCCAGTCCGCGCTGTAGCAGAGTATCCTGTCCTCTCCATATGACCGACTCAAAAAAGGAAAGATTAATTCTGTCGCTTATCTTCCAGCTTAGGTAATGAATCGATGCGTATTTATTGTTCAGGTTTCCTATACGTGGATTCTGAATTCCCGAGAAGTCTTTCAGTTGAGCCAGTATATGAACATACTTCATTTGCCAGATATCCACGCTCAATTTTGAGTGCAGATAATTGTTTGCATAGTCGGAAAGCAGCAGCGATCGATAACCATCCCCAAAGAAATTTCGATCATAAGCCAGGCTCAAGTTGACGTACTCATTTGCATCAAAAGAAAGTTGTCCACGAAAGTTTTCAGTATCGAACGGACTCCCATTGGCATGGGCCAAAGCACCCCCAACCACTACTCCGTCATTTCTCGCACGGTCTTCAAGATAATTTGGATAGCGCAAGTAGGATTTGTATGCAAGTCCCTCCACGTACCACCTCTTTCCTAATTCCTTCCTAATTCCAAGTCCGGCAGAAGCCCAATAGGTTCCCCTGCTCACTGCATCCACATCCACACCTGTTCCGAACTCAGATATCGGAAAGATCCAGGCATCTGGATTCTTCCAATAGGGAGGAACCCCCTGAAGATTAATGAGGGTATCGGGATAGAGTTTGCGGATATCGGAACGCTTGTAGGGTTTTATAGAGCTGTGAATACCGGAGCCGACTGAATAAATATCCCCCAAATAAGATTGGTATTTGATCTTATTCACCGGAATATATCCGGATTGAGCCAAAACACCTGCACTACACAGGCCCAATATGAGCACTAATATGCTCCTCATTCATTTCTGTATTTCCAGCGATAAAGCAGCGAAGGAGCAAATGAAGACAGAACAGCAAAGCCTAGAATTATACTGAAATTGATGGTATTGTTGAAGGGCAGAAATATGGCCATCAAAATGCAGATGATACTCCAGGTGTAAATGCTGATACTTACCCAGTGATGTTTCAAGCCAAGGTCGATCAGTCGATGGTGAATATGATTTCGGTCTGCCGCAAATGGCGATCGTCCACTGAGCACCCGATACATGGTGATCCTCAAGGTATCCATAAGCGGATAGGCCAAAACAGACATCGCGAAGATCGGCTTTGATATAAATACTACAGGTTCAGGTAGTAAGCCAAGGTCAAACTCAACCAACTTGATGGACAAGACCGATGCGATCAGACCGATCACCAGAGAACCCGAATCACCCATAAAGATCTTTGCCGGCGCAAAGTTGAAGATCAAAAAGCCCATCAAGGCTCCAGCTAAACTCAGTGCAAGTACCGCATCATCGAGCCCACCTGCCAGGTAGAACCATGCCCCAAATGCCAGGCAGGAAATGGTGCCAATGCCTGCTGCCAGACCATCTACTCCATCGATCAGATTAAATGCATTTACGATCACGATATAGGTGAATACCGACAAAAAGATACTGGCTGCTTCTGGGATCTCATACAGGCCAAAGAGTCCGTACATGTTCGTGATCCGCATCTCTGCCATGAATACCAGAATGAAAGCCACCATAAGGTGCCCGATCAATTTCTTCATGGGAGCTGTTCCGATAATATCATCTTTCACCCCGATGAAAAAGAGTATGAGCATAGATGCGCAGATGTATTTAAAATCGATGATCTGATTAAAGGGATACCAGAGCAGGTAGGCAAATAGGGTTCCTGCAAAGATCATGATCCCTCCAATGGTTGGGATTCGACGTTGGTGGATCTTCCTACTTTCATCGGGTTCGTCAACCAGCCGTTTAAGGTATGATACCTTGATCAATGCCGGTGTGGCGAGCAGGACGACGGTAAAGGACGTCAGTAAAGCGAGTACAAGTTTGATCATCCCTCTAAGTAGTATTCAAAATTATCAAAAATCAAAGTAGCGATTATTTATCGAAGTGCGCAATACAAGGTAGAACCATTCATCCGGACCAAATGCATCAAGCTCTCCGGTTCTTCTGCGATAACCCACAGCCAGATTCAAATTGTATCTCGGATTAAAAAGATATCCAAACTGAATATCCTGAAACATCACGTTCTCAGTTAACTGCGGATCTTTAAACTCTGTGAATATATTCTGGCTTTCCCAGGCTACACTGTCCCTGCGAAGCTGGTAATTAGATGCTTTGATCTGCACAAAGAAATCCTTGAAGCGATAATTGAGTTGGAAATGAAGTTCTTCAAATGATCTCCCCTGAATATGCG
>CBFHWY010000108.1:0-7252 GCA_965659675.1 Salibacteraceae bacterium
TTCCATAGTCCCAAATTCCAACAACCACTCAAAAATCGAGAGAACCTTTCCCATTGATTTTGGTGATTCGTTTTTAAGCATGAATAATAGGCTTACAGTTTTCTTGACACGTTTTACACTTGTGTCACTATTAAAATCTCCTAGGTCCAGGATAAAGCGTTCTTCACGCAATAGGCTAGTTTTAACCCCATTTTTCGTTTCGGTTTTTGGTAAGAATAATTCACTCAAAAATTTTTCGATTAGACTGGTTCCAGGATGTTCACGGTGAATGGCGAGGGTTTGAAGCAATACATTCTCAAAGGCTTTAAAATGAATCTTGCCTTCTTGGGTTAAGTTGCCGGGATGCCGAAATGAAAATGGTTCATACTTTATGGCATGTGGACGGTACAAACCATCCGGAAGCTTTTGTATTTCTGTTTTCTTTTCATTAACCACAAAGTTGAATTCCTTGAGTTTGTCAATTACAACTTTGATAATGCGTTTGGCTTCTGATTCGCTGTTGCATAAAATTCTGTAATCATCTTTGAAACGCGAAGCCAGATAACCACCTTTGATTTCTTGATCTAACCTTTGACTGATTTTCAAATCGCGCTCGCTGAGAATGATTTCTGCCACCAAATCACTCACTACCGGACCAATAGGTATGCCGACTGTTCTGCGGTCGTTGGCATTTTGGAATAGCCTATCTAGTCGGTTACCCCATTTGGATTCACTTGTATCCTTTCCACAAATATTACGACCATCATTGCCTTTTCTGCCTTCCCAAGCCCAACAGATTGTATGAGTGTAAATGGATGGATAAAAGTTGGTTATGTCCAACCTTACCAAGTGTGAGTATTGATGAGCTTCGGCTACCAAATCCTTTTCGGCCATTTCTAAAAACTCATAGATCATTCTGCCTGAGCGCAGCGGCTTTCTTCCTTCACCTTCTTCGTTGACCGGGATAGGAAAAGAATAACTGTAAATTTTATTGGCCGGATTAAATAGATGCGCATAAATAGCTTCCCACTCTTGATTTATTTCCCAAACTATGTCATGGTAAAAATGGGGGTGCAAAACGGCAAACTCACGTTCACTGAGATCTGTTTTGGGAAAGCTGATTTTGGCGAGATCTTTTTGCTTGCCATTTTTAAGTTTTTCATGACTGTTATATCTGCTTTTTTTACGCAGTTTCCAATCTTTGACTTTAAAACTCGGTGGTAAAACATAAGGCTCCGGATAATAGCCTTCATTCAGCAACCATTCAGGTATTTGCTTTTTAGATTCCTCAATTAATGCAGCTGTGCGTTCACGATGTTCCTGTGGCAAACTCATCAGCTCTCCAATATTGGTTTCAAAATCTCTGGACTTCTCACTGCAAAGAGCTTCATGCGGTTACGCACTTCATTGCCAGGGTGGCTCCAGGTTGCTTGTAGTTGTTCAATTACCTTTTCTTTCTCTGGGTCATTTAAACTATCAAAATCTCGCCCTTGCAAGGCTTGGTTAATGTCTTGCTCCACAAATTTCAAGACATCAATCTCACGCTCTTCCATATGGTCTGGGAAGTACAAGTTATATATGATTGAATCAGACACAGTCTGAAATGTGCTATAATTAGCCCCTTTTTTTACACAGTTTATAATTAGGGAACACAAATCATCCAATGATCGACATTTTAGAAGATCACGAACTAAAGGAATCTTCAAAAGATGAAAAATTTTTGTTTCAATGAAAGTATCTCCTAGACGGGGTGCAGCATATGTTCGAATATAGTAGTTTGCGAATCTTGAAAGAATTAGAGGAAGTACTCTTTTTAGATTATCTTCATTATTTACTGAGTAATCCTTGAATTGTAAAGAGAAGAAATTATTGGATGCGTAAGTATTTAGGTCATAAAAAGCCTTGATAGGGTTTCCTGTTCGAGTAATATAAATCTTGGGTTGGCTAAATATTTTTTCATCCCTTAGGGATGCATAAAAGCCCTTATCTTTTTTTATTATTTCTTTTCTATAGTCAACATACCAACCTGAAGTCTGCGAACTATAATTTGAAATTTGATCGCCTGCTCTTCCACCATAGAACAATGGTTTAAAATTGCCTTCGCCTATTGAATTATGAAATAATAGCTCCCTAGAATTTCCTGTATGTATACCTTCATGACATTGTAGAATTGAATCTAGTGTTGATAAATCTCTTAGGTGAGAGTAAAGACCAATTTCTACGTCTTTAACTTTTAGATTATATGAATACTCATGTTCTGGATAAATGAAGTCTTCTTTACTTAAGGTATAATTTTTAACAACCTGCTCTTTAGCATTAAAATCATACAGATACTTCTTAATCCTGCAGACTGGGCATTGATTGGACTGATTAATCAGTAATACGCAAACATCGTGTTCCACATAAACAAATGGCTTATATTCTTCAGGTATACCAGTGTTTAAATACCAAGATACTTCATACAAAGAGTCTTTTAACCACTGCCTTGTTTTTGAAAAATCCTTTATAAGTATCGAGTCGGGTAATACATAACTAATAACACCAGAACTATGGTTCATTGCTTCCCCAACAAAATATGCAAAGCTATTTGGTGTGGAGGAATCAATTCTGGGATATGTTACTTTAAACAAAGCTTTATCCTCTTTAGATAAGTCAGCGCCCCATGGAGGGTTACCAATCATAATGTCGAATCCTCCTAAGATGTCGAACATCCATTCCGGATCAAAGAAGGTTGAGGAGGCGTTTTGGTCATAAGGGTCCCATCCAGCTAGTTTTTCTGCCGTATCATTTGGCCAGCCACTTTGCTTTAATTCATTAGCTATTGCATTTCTAAGTTCTTCATCCTTTTGGCGGTATTTGAGTTTGGTGTCCTTGGTTCGCGCACTAAAGAGTTTATGTCTGACTTTTTTAAGTTCTGACTCTAGCTCTTTTATTCTGCCGCCATCAAATATGTTTAGCTGATCTTTCGGTTTTTCAATCCCAATCAAGGTATTGGCCGTAACAAACTTGGTTTCCAGGTTGGGTAGTGGACGGATACTGAAATTTTCCGTAGGATTATCTGTAGCCTTTTGGTCAACCACTAAAGAGATAAAGAAACGCAGCTTAGCAATCTGTGTGGCAATAGGCTGAATATCGACACCATAGATGCAGTTTTCAATCAAATAAAGCTTGCGGGCATAATCGGGGTCGTTTATGTTTTCATCAAAGGCATTGTTGATTTCAATCAGTTTTTCTTCCCGTTCTTTTTTGTCTTCTATGCCGTAGGCTTCCTCTGTAGCGGAAATGGCTTTGTTGAGTTGTACTTCTTTCCAATATTCGTTTTGCAGGTCAAGCTTTTGCAGTATGTGTACCATCTTTTGCAGAATACCCATAGGAAAAGCACCCGAACCACAGGCAGGGTCAAGAATGGTGCATTCATCCAATGCTTTTACAATGCGTTTGCTCAAATTGGCATTTTCGTCAAATGGATTGACAGGATCAAAAGAAGTCAGCTGGTGAAGCTTTTTATCCAGTTCCTTTTCATCCATGTCCCAGTCGGAAACCGCATTTTTCAGATAAGCAATTAAGCTTTCATCCACCATGTAGTTTACAATCTCTCGAGGTGTATAAAAAGAACCCGTTTGCTTTCGTGCTGTAGTCTTAGTTTCAGGATTATAACTAGCGAGCAAGTTCTCAAACACTTTACCCAAGAGTTCCGGGTCGAGTGCTACATCTTCTTCAATAGGTGTATTCTCAGTTATCGTGAATTTGTAAGATTTTAAAATGTTGATGAGTCCTTTTACAGCAGCTTGTTTGGTGCCTTTATTTTTCACCCCATATTCTGCACTTAAATCCACTTCTTCGGCTGTACCAAAAAAGAGGTAGTCAGGAACAATCAGTTGTTCTCCTTTGGTCATTTGGTCAGAAAAGCCATCGATGTACAAGTTTTGGTATTTGTCATCCAAGCATTCAAACAGCCCTCCGTTCAGGAATGGAACGGTTTGGTTCATCATCTTCAAAAATGCATCTGGATTTTTGAAATACTTTTTATACCGCATCAGGTAATCAATTCCTCTGTGTGTGCCGTACCCATCACCTCTAAATCCTCTGGTTCGATTGTCAACACCATCTGCCTCAATTGGGCAGTTTAGTGAAGCAAAAAACAAGTTTTGAAGGATAGCTTTACAGTAGACACTGTCTTTGTTCGCTTGAGCAAACATGGTTCCTTCTTCGTGGTATGGTGAGATTTCATTCAGAATGTCTTTTTGTAAGGCATCCAAATCGAACAAGGCTTCTGGGATGAGTTTCTTCTCCTTTATAAACCAGGTAAATAGTAGCCGTGTCAATAACCGAATAACATTTGTAGCGTTGTGCTCTTGAATAAGCTCATCCAGCTTCTGCTGCTCGAACTTTCCGAATTTTTCAACGACAGCTTCGGTGGTTGGCCTGTTTGGGAAAGTAACGTGTTTAACAGCCCAGAAATACCAGTTAGAAAGCTCCTGATAGAATTTCTTGTTGAGAACACTTACGCTAAATACTTCTTGCCAATAGGTGTAGAGTTTAGCAAATGAATCAACCGTTTTTGTTCCTGAGGTAGGAATGCGCAATTGGTTGATGATGTCCTCATGTCCACGGTGAGGCTTTTCAATATTGATGTCACGTAAGAGGGATACTTTTCCCGCCTTTTCTCCTTCACGCCAAGCTTGTTTGTATTTGAGTCGTTCAGTGTTAGCAAAGGCAATGTAATTGGCCTCATCATTTTGGTACTTAAACACCAGGACCACAGGAGTATAATAGAATTCACGGTTAAAGGCTCTTGAGATCTCGGCAAGCTGCGATCGGGTAGGTAAGAGATTCTTAACTCGTTGATTTAAGGTGATGCCAAACACGAGAATCCCGTCATAGTCTGATTTGATTTGCTGGGTATCTACACTTTGATTGCCTTCAAATGCGGCATCATCAATCATTCCAACGAAATAGACATCATTCACCAATTGAAAGGTCTCATTATCCTTGTAGGTTAATTCACTCAGAATCTCTTTGGCTGTGGTAGGTTCGTCAGCGATATAATTCATCGGCACTTTCAACTCATTGAAAAGAGCTTTGATGGCCGGAAGAAATGGTATGTCTTTAAAGTGATTCAGTTTCATTTACTTCAATTTTTTCAAATTTGAATTGTTCACCAAGGAAGTCATTTGAGTAATAGCAATCGAGTTAAGCTGCTTCAATCTTTCCGACTGACTCAAACCTTGACGAATCAGCACAGCATTAATGCTTTCCAGATTGGAGAGCACTACCAGTTGTTCCAATGTGGCATCATCTCGCATGTTGCCTTTGGCATCCGGATTCTCAGTTCGCCAATCTGCTGCGGTTTTACCAAAAAGTGCCATGTTCAATAAATCAGCCTCCGAGGCATAGACCCATGAGACTTGCTTGGCTGATAGCTTTTCGGGTATTAATTGCTCCTTAATCGCATCAGTATGGATGGTATAATTTACCTTGGCAAGGGTACGTTGCAGGTTCCAGTCTAGCTTTTTGCGGTTGTTTTCATCTTCTTTTAAGCGCTTATATTCTTGAATGAGATAAACCTTGAATTCAGCACTAATCCACATTCCAAACTCAAAGGCAATATCAATGTGGGCGTAAGTACCTCCATATCTGCCAGAAGTTGCTTTTAATCCAATAGCATTGGTTTTTTCATTCCACTCTTTAACGCTAATTTTATAATTGTTCAAGCCTGCCTGACTTCTAATTATGGCGAATTCGCCATAATTAAAATCCGGATTATTGACAGATTCCCAAATTCCAAGAAATTCAACCGTATTGCGGTTTCTAAGCCAATCAGATATAAAAAAGTCCCCATCTTTTGCCTTAAGCATATCAGTCAGTGAAATATACTCACCTTCTTTTTCAACAGATATGGTTACGTCTGTTCCCTTAACACTGAGCTTCTTTTTCTTTGCCATGGCATTACGGTTCTACGGTTACTAAAAACCAGGTGATGAGATCAAAATTTTCAAGTCGATGTTTTTCGTCCACCTTCACATTTTGTTTTACTCGATTCAAGGCTCCTTTGTCGCCCCTCCTTAATTTAGACAGCACATCCTTTGCTTCTTTACCCATCGTTTTTTTAGCACTCCCATCTTCTTGTTCTTTGATTTCGGCTGCTTGACTATCTAAAAAGGACTTCAAAGAGTTAACTAATCCATTGATGGCTGCTTCATCTCCCTTGTCAATGGCATCCGGGACAAAACGTTCTCGGTCTTTGTGGAAAGTGATCGCATCCAATACTTCTTTTTGATTGAGTAGCACTGGCTTTCCATCGTTGTTAATGTAGATCAGGTCGAAGACTTTGTATTCGTGAGTCTTTGCTTTTTCAGGTCGATTGGGATAACCAAGCAAAGCGATAATTCCATCCTCTGAACATATCGCTTTATCGGCTTTAAACCCTGAATAGACACCTTTCGGCATTCTTTGGTACTTGGCTTTATCCTTGTTAAACTCTTCCAGCAAATCCTGTCGGTAACGTTCTAAGGATAAATCATCAAAACCAAACGATTCTTCTGCATCCAAGTCGTCAAAACTTACTTCCATTTGACGCAGCATGCGTTCCTTCATCCGCTGTTCCAAATTTTCATCTTGAGACATTTCTTTGAAGGAGTCCGAGAACTCTAGATTGACTTCTGAACCTGCAAGTTTCATAGCAGCCATTCGTTGTTCAATTCTGCCCTGTAAGTCCAGATAACTGTTAATGTTATTAGAAGGCCAGAAGTTGATGCCAAATACAGTTGAATTCGGTGAGCCCAATCGGTCAATACGTCCCATTCGCTGTATGATACGCACGGGGTTCCAATGGATATCATAGTTGATTACCATGTCAGCATCTTGGAGGTTCTGTCCCTCACTTAATGCATCTGTGGCAATAAGAATATCAATTGGTTTTTGAAGTTTTTCGTAGGTCTTGGGATGATTTTGAGCCGTCCATTCAATCCATGATTTGAATTCTTTTTGATCTGCTGATTTAATATCAAAACTCCATTCTTTCTCTTTGAATAGTTTGGTATAGGGAGCAAAGCGCTCAAGAATTGGTTCGAATAATTTGCTTTCTTCATCGGTATCTGAAACTAAAGAAACAGAACCAGACACCATCGCTAGTTTATCATATCCACGTGACTTTAATTGTTCAAAAAGGTACTGGGCTGTATCTCGATAAACTGTGAAAATCACGAGTTTCTGATTATTTGAGTTTTGTCCAGATTTTCTTTTCGCTTCTATTTGCTTGATGAGTTCTTCA
>CBFHWY010000109.1:0-6890 GCA_965659675.1 Salibacteraceae bacterium
CCGATCTCCTTGCATCTGCGTAGCTCTTCTATTGCCAAATTGGCGTCCTGCATAGGCAAGGTTCCCAATCCGATGAATCGCCTGGGAAAGCTACTGACGATCTCCGCGATGTGATCGTTCAGGAACCGAGAAACCTTCAGAGTATCTTTTGGCTTTGCCCAATAGCTGAACATCACAGGCACGGTGCTCAATACCTGAACATGAACATGCTGATCGTCGCACTCCTTCATTCGGGTTTCAGGATCCCAACAATTTGCTTCAACTTCACGAAAGAACTCACCGTCCTTCATCATTTTCGCACAACATGGTTTGTGATGTTCAAGGCTGATGAATTTTCCATATCCAAACTTCTCTTTGAAATTCGGAATGTTCTCGGGCAGTATATGGGTATGTATATCTATGGTCAGCACGGCTATATTTTTTCAGGGAAAGGTCTGGTTTTAAAGGTACCACTGGCAGTGGCGATCAGTCGGGAGCTTTCTTTGTCTCGCACCTCTCCACTTGCGAAAATAATGTTTTTGCCTCCCTTGTCCACTTTTCCTCTGCCAATCAGGGTACGCCCCGTTTGCGCTGAGTTCAGAAAATTGATCTTAAACTCAAGGGTAGCCACTAATTGCTCATTTTCACATGCACTGGAAAGTGCTGCCACACCTAATACACCATCCATCATCCCAGCAATGGCTCCTCCATGGGTGTAGTTTGGAAGTGCCTCGTGCTCTTCGGTCAGTTCCATTTCATATTCAATTTCGCCACTTTGAATGACCCTGAGTTTTAGACCGTTTTGCTCTCCAAATTTGTTGACCTGGTTGTAATATTCTATGATCTCGTGCATACCTTTTAATTGTGCGCTAAAATAAGGCTTGTATTGAACTTTTAAGCTCAAACTGCAATTATGAAATCAATATAAGCCGATAGAATAGCTCCATGTCGCAATCCCGACACACAAGTCTGGGAAATCTAAGCTTTATTTGTAGTATGAGAGTGGTGATCATTGGCAATGGAATCGCAGGAGTCACTGCCGCAAGGCATATTCGCAAAAGAGATTCAAAAGCCGAGATCACGATCATCTCTGGCGAGACGGATTTCTTTTTTAGCAGAACTGCGCTCATGTATGTCTTCATGGGCCACATGAAGTTTGAGCATACCAAACCTTACGAGGATTGGTTCTGGGAGAAGAACCGCATTCAACTCAAGAAAGCCTGGGTTGAGCAAGTAGATACAGAGCACAAGACGCTAATATTTTCTGGGGGAGATCAACTTAACTATGATAAACTGATCCTTGCCACTGGTTCTAGGACTAAGACCTACAATTGGCCGGGTCAGGAGCTCAAAGGGGTGCAAGGACTTTACTCAAAGCAAGATCTGGAGCTCTTGGAGCAAAATGCCCAGCAAACAACAACAGCAGTGATCGTTGGTGGAGGACTGATAGGTGTTGAGCTAGCAGAAATGCTTCATTCCAGAGGAATAGCTGTGCATGTGCTGATCCGCGAAGGTCATTTTTGGGGAAATGTGCTTCCTAAAGAAGAGGCTAATTTGATTGCCAGACACCTTCAACAACATGGAATCAAACTTCATTTCAACACTGAGCTCAAAGAAATTCACGCCAATGAAATGGGATCGGTAGCCTCTGTGTTGTGTTCTGATGGAAAAACGATCGAAGCGCAGCTGGTGGGTTTGACCACTGGGGTGACACCCAACATTGAGTTCCTAAAAGCTTCTGCAATCGAATGTGGAATTGGAGTTTTGGTGAATGAGTTTATGGAGACGAACATACCTGATGTTTATGCGATTGGCGACTGCGCTGAATTTGTTGAGGCTCCGAAGGGAAGAAAGAAGATTGAGCAGGTTTGGTACACCGGTAGAATGATGGGTGAAAGCCTTGCGGCTACCATCTGCGGTGAGCCTACTTCGTACAATCCCGGACCCTGGTTTGATTCGGCCAAGTTCTTTGATCTCGAATATCAAACATATGGCATTGTAGAAGCTAATTTGAAGGAACAACAGTTGGCTTTCTATTGGCAGAATGCGTTAATGAATCAATGCTTTAAGGTGGTATTTGAAAAAGGATCGGAAAATATTTTGGGAATCAATGTGATCGGGATACGCCTCCGACATGAAATGATGGATTCCTGGTTAAAGTCTGGCATTGACATGCATTTCCTGATGGAACATCTTGTAGATCTTAACTTTAACCCTGAACTTTCAAAAGACTGGATCAAAGAAGTGCATTCCCAATACACGAAAGACTTTAATAGACAAGTGAGATCCAGAAAAAAGTCCTGGGCTAATATTTTAAAATTCAGTTCATGAAAGACGCGAGTTTATCCATTAGTGATCGCGAGAATCTGAATCTCTCAAGAACTCAGCGGCTAGCCGTTGTTATCGGAAGCTTAGGCCTTTTGATCATGCTGTTATCACTTTTCGATCTTGGTCAGCTGAGTTCTTCAATATGGCTGGTTGCCAGTATTTTAATGATCTCTATTTCGGTGATCATCTACAGCCGGAGTTTATACAAAGAACTACCTCCTGGAATAAAGAATAATGGAGTGTGGTTCAGAAGTATCAGTCGAAGGGGCGGACTTGCCTGGGCTTTGGGGGTCTTTATTACTGGCTTTTACGTGTTGTTATATTGGTATCCTTCTTCACTCGGGCTATCTTCTGGAGCTACTGAAAACACAGGTATTATTGGCTTTTTCGATCCATTGGCATACTGGATAAAAGGAAAGCCGGCGAATGAGTGGTTTGTTTATGGTACGCTTTATACTTTGGCTATTGTTCTTTTAGGCTATAAGTTCCTTTGGAAATATCGTCATAGTAGCTATCAGAAATGGAGAACGATCGCAGTTATGTTCTTTCAACTGGTGTTTGCCTACTTCATACCCGAGATCATGGAGGGGCTCAACATGGGTTACGGAGCACAGTATTTTGCTAAGGACCTCAAGTACTTCTGGCCGCTGAACTACTACTTCTTCGAAAGTTGGCACTTAAACAACATGCAAAGTTCAAATTTGGGCATGTTCTACCTGGCATGGGGAGTGATCGGCTTTGCGGTATTGACCCCAATACTCACCTATTTTCTGGGTAAGAGATGGTATTGCAGTTGGGTTTGCGGTTGTGGTGGACTTGCTGAGACTGCTGGAGATCCATTCCGACATCTCAGTTCCAAAAAATTATCAGCCTGGAAGTTGGAAAGGTGGCTGATCCATGGTGTTCTGGTCTATATTGTAGTTGTTACTGCAGTCGTCTTATACGGTTACTTCACAGGAAATTCCCAGATCCTGGGTATTGATATCTATACCTGGTTTAGTCGCCCTTATGGATTTTTGATTGGAGCTACTTTCTCAGGAGTTATCGGTGTGGGATTCTACCCTATGTTGGGAAGCAGAGTTTGGTGTCGATTTGGCTGCCCAATGGCTGCCTACATGGGATTATTTCAGCGCTTTAAGTCGAAGTTCAGGATCACTACCAATGGCGGCCAGTGCATTTCATGCGGAAACTGCAGTACCTATTGTGAGCAGGGAATCGATGTTAGGTGGTATGCCCAGCGCGGACAGAATATTGTTCGTTCCTCCTGTGTGGGTTGCGGTATTTGTTCTGAAGTGTGTCCCAGAGGAGTACTCAAGTTGGAAAATGGTCCAGATAAAGGGAGAACTTTGTCACCAAAGGTCCTGAGCGGAAACCATAGTTTTGGCCCAGCTGACAAAGTCTGACATTCATGCGCTGTGATATTATCATTCCTGCTTTTAACGAGGAACTATCTGTAGCCAAGGTAGTTAATGATATTCCGAAAGAATTGGTAAGAGAGATTATCGTCGTTGATAATAATTCAAGCGACGACACCCCTATCGAAGCTAAGAAAGCGGGTGCAACGGTATTATCAGAAAAAAGACAGGGATATGGATATGCTTGTTTGACTGGGATTGAATACTTGAGTACTTTATCCCAGCAGCCTGAATTGATCGTCTTTATGGATGCCGATTATTCAGATCACCCCGAAGACCTCAAATTACTTCTTGATAAGGTCGAAGAAGGGCACGAACTGGTGATTGGTTCAAGAGTATTAGGTAATCCCGAAAAAGGATCGCTTACACCACAGCAGCGCTTTGGAAATACATTGGCTACAAGGCTCATTAGGCGCTTTTATGGGGTTCATTTCACCGATCTGGGACCTTTTAGAGCTATTCGCTACGATTCACTCATGAAGTTAAAAATGAGCGATAAGACCTACGGTTGGACAGCCGAAATGCAGGTTAAAGCTGCAAAGCAGAACCTTTCTTGTGCCGAAGTTGCAGTGCAATATCGCAAACGCATTGGACAATCGAAAGTGAGTGGAACCGTAAAAGGAACTTTTATGGCGGGCTATAAGATTCTTTGGACCATATTTAAGTACCTGTAATGAAGATACTGGCTATTGTCATTTTGATCCTGTATGCGCTTTCGATGAGTGTGATCTTAGTATATAGTTTGATACAACTGAGTTTAGCACGTGCTTATGCAAAGAGAAAAAAGGAAGTTCCCCTGGTGCCGGGCTATTATCCCAAAGTCCTCGTGCAGCTTCCTGTATATAATGAACGCTATGTCATTCAAAGACTAATTGATCGCGTTGCTGCCATTGATTACCCCACAGATAAACTTGAAATTCAGGTGCTGGATGATTCCAATGATGAAACCACCGAAATTGCAAAGGAGCGCGTAGCACACTACAAATCAGCTGGATTGAATATTAGCCTGGTGAGAAGAGAGGATAGAACAGGCTATAAGGCAGGTGCGCTCAATTACGGCATGGAACGATCTGATGCAGCGCTGATTGCCATTTTTGATGCCGACTTCCTGCCGAAACAAGATTTTCTACAAAAAACGGTAGCCTATTTCGATGATAAAAGGCTTGGGGCTGTTCAAAGTCGATGGGAACATATCAATGAAGATTACAATCTCATGACCCAGCTGCAGGCATTTGTGCTCAACGCACATTTTAGTGTGGAACAGGGTGGAAGGGACAGCGCTGGGCACTACATTAACTTCAATGGCACTGCTGGAGTATGGAGAAGAGAGGCGATTGAATCATCTGGTGGCTGGCAGTGGGACACTCTAACCGAAGATCTCGATCTGAGTTATCGGGCACAATTAAATGGGTGGAAGCTAAAGTTCCTGGAAGATATCGGAAGCCCAGCTGAACTTCCGGTGGAAATGAATGCACTGAGAACACAACAATTCCGGTGGAACAAGGGCGCAGCAGAGTGTTTTAAGAAGAATATTCTTTCAGTTTGGAGAAAGGATGGAATAGCCTTTAGTCAAAAACTTCATGCAGCGGCTCATATGCTGAACTCGAGTTTATTTTTGGCGGTACTCATGATCGCATTACTCAGTGTTCCTTCTATTTGGGCATTGAGCAGTTTTCAAGATCTTGGACTCCTGTATCGCGGGGGCTCAGTTTTTCTGATCGGCGTAGTATTTCTCTCATACTTCTATTGGCTTTCTTTCAAGCGATTCGACAGCGAGGCTTCAATTCTGGCTTTTATGAAGCGTTTTGTACTATTTCTGGCATTTTCATTAGGACTTTCGTTGCATAATGGACTTGCTGTTCTTGAAGCGTATTTGGGGATCAAAACCCCATTTCTTCGAACACCAAAATTCAATATCAGTAAGAAGCATGAAGATTATCAGTCCAATACCTACATCCAAAGCAGCACGCCCCTAACTGCATATTTGGAGCTCAGCTTGATCCTGTATTTTATTGGAGGTTTAGTGTATAGTATTTACACAGGAACCTATGGTTACATACCGTTCTTAAGCTTGCTGATCATTGGGTATTCTGTAGTCGCTTTCTACAGTTTCAAGGGCTTGTTCAAGCCACAAAAAGCGCTAGTTGATCACCAGCTTTTCTCTTAGAATGCTAGCCTTCTCATTGCGAATATTCAGAATATAGCTACCCGCAGGGATTTCGGCTGTACTGAATCTCAATTCATGCATGCCCTGGCTCATTTTATCCTTTCCGAATAAATGAATTCGTCGTCCCGACATATCCAGTAGTTCAAAATAGAGGTATTGCGCCTGCTCCAGGTCAAACTGAAAACTCACAAAATCATTTGCAGGATTTGGATAGGGCCTTAGATTCTGAACAGCATTTAGGTCCTGTTTTGAGGCCACGTAATTGTGGGTGTTTAATTCAGCCATCCAAATACTATTTCCCAAATTGTCCATTCCATAATAACCGCTGATCCATACTCTTCTAGGGTCATTATACATCCTTTGAATGCCAAAGTAATCTCCCCACCTTTCGTACAGTCGGCCATCACTCGGGCTGCTCAGTCGATCTACATAACCTTCACCTTCAATTACCTTGATGATCTCAGAATAATCGCCACTGCCATCGTAATACACAGCACTAAATCCTGCAAAATCTGTAGGGGAGGAGTGATCAAATCCAATGATGGCTGAATAGTCTCCATTTGCGTTTCCGGTTTGAGCAATATTGGGATAACCAATATCATAGGAGTCATGCACAATGATCTCTCCATCAACCGCAGGTTGACTCGCTGTAATATCCTGTATAATACCATGGTATACTGCCGAGCGACCTGAATTGGTATCTATACTATTTGCCACAAATTGAACGTATTTCCCGTCGATGAAGCCACCAAGTATTCGACCGTCGTTGGTGTCAAAAAAGTGATTGTTCGCTTGTCTGGCATTTGGAGGAGCCCCATAGCTTCGATCGGACAAACCAAACTTAACCTCCAGCTGGGCAGAGGGATCATCCAACTTCCCGGTGATATGTACCATGAAGATCGTATCGTTTTGAATATCGAAGTTTCGATTAGACAAGAACCAAATGTCTGGGCCAACCAATTCTTTTCCTCCCTGAATGGGATTCAGGTTGCGAATAGGCT
>CBFHWY010000110.1:0-6587 GCA_965659675.1 Salibacteraceae bacterium
TTGAACTCCTTACAGAGAATGGGCTGATCGGCTTCATTCTCGTATTGGTTTTTCTAGCACTCTTTCTTCAGATTCGGTTGGCTTTCTGGGTGGCGATCAGTATCCCTATTGCCTTCTCAGGAATGTTCATCCTGGCCAATGGCTACGACCTAACCATAAATGTGATCTCCCTATTTGGGATGATCCTGGTGATAGGAATATTGGTAGATGATGGTATTGTGATTGGTGAGAATATCTATCAGCAATATGAAAAAGGTAAAAAACCGCTTCAGGCTGCAATTGATGGCACCATGCAGGTTTTCCCTGCGGTAACTTCTGCTGTTCTCACAACTATCGTGGCCTTCTCTACTTTCTTTTTTCTGGATGGAAGGCTAGGGGATTTTGGTCCATCAATGGCTTTTGTTGTGATGGCCACTTTATTGTTCTCATTGATCGAAGGCGCCTTTATTCTTCCTGCGCACGTAGCCCATTCAAAAGCTTTGAGCGGACAGTCTCAAAAGACCTGGCTGGAAAGACATATGGGGCGATTTATGAATTGGATGAAGTTCAATTTATATGCTCCTGCCCTGCGTTTTAGTATGCGCAATAGACTTTTTATTTTTTCGATCTTCTTCTTCCTGTTCCTTGCGACCATTGGAGGATTCAGAGCGGGATTCATTAAGACCACATTCTTTCCATTTATTGAGCGTGATAATATTGAGGTGATCGTGGAAATGCCACCGGGAACAAGGGATTACATTACCCAGGACGTACTCAACCGTATCGAAGGAGCAGCGTGGAAGGTAAATGCTGTAATGAAAAAGGTCCGCACGGATTCGCTCGATGTGGTGGAAAAGGTGCAAAAGATCTTAGGCCCAAATCCAAATGACGGTAAGATCAATATTAGTTTACTCGACAATGAAAGGCGAGGGGTTAGAAGTTATTTGATCGCCAATGCAATTCGAGATACCGTTGGATCCATACACCTGGCTCAAAATATTTCATATGGAGGAGGTCAACCATTTGGGAAACCAGTATCGGTTAGTTTGTTAGGCGCAGATCTAAATGAACTTCAGGCAGGAAAGGAAATGCTCAAGAATGAGATGCTCCGTATGAAGGCTCTTCGAGATGTGATTGACAATGACAAGAAAGGGATCAAAGAGGTAAATATCAAATTAAAGCCCAATGCCTATTTGCTCGGACTTCGCTTGCAGGATGTGATCACACAAGTGCGTCAGGGCTTCTTTGGTGGAGAGGTTCAGCGCCTGCAGCGCGGTATTGATGAGGTAAAGGTTTGGGTCCGCTATCACGAGGAGGAGCGATCTTCTTTAGGTCAGCTTGAGGACATGCGTATTCGACTTCAGGATGGGAAAACAATTCCACTAAGAGAGATTGCCTCCTATGAAATAGAACGCGGACTCATGGCGATCAATCACCTCGATACCAAAAGAGAGTTCAGGATCGAAGCGGATCTGGCCGACCCAACAGAGTCTGCGATTGAGATCATGGCGAACCTCGAAGAAGGTATTCTGCAGGAAGTACTTGCCACCTACCCTTCTTTGTCATATTCATTTGAAGGACAAAGTAAACAGTCGGAGAAAACAGGAAAGTCGGCCTCCCAGACCTTGCCGATCATTCTGATTTTAATGCTCGCGATCATCACACTTACTTTCCGATCCTTCGGCCAGGCGGTGATCGTTTTTGTCATGATACCCTTTGGTTTGATCGGGGTGGGCTGGGGACACTGGCTTCACGGTGTTCAGATCTCACTGCTGTCGGGTTTTGGGATCATTGGCTTGATTGGAATTATGGTGAATGATTCACTGGTGCTCGTGAGCAGGTTTAACGACCTGGTGAAGGACGGATTGAGTTTTAAAGAAGCAGTTTACGAAGCGGGTTTATCTCGTTTCAGAGCAATTTTACTGACCTCAATAACCACGATTGCAGGATTGGCCCCCTTGATCCTCGAGAAGAGTTTCCAGGCCCAATTCCTTATCCCAATGGCCATCGCAGTGGCGTATGGTCTCTTCATCGCTACATTTACAACACTCATCTTATTACCGATAAGTTTGATGGGGCTCAACACACTTAAACAATATGCCACATGGCTTTGGGAAGGTAAAAAACCTGAACCAGAGTTGATGGAACCAGCATATAAAGAGAAAAAACTGGAGGAGCAATATGAAGACTAATTTGCTGATATTGATCTTAGTCCTGACGGCTTATCAGGGCTTCTCACAAGATTCTTTAGACTCTGATCAGCTTCTTTCTGAGGTGTTAAAGAATGCTTTTGGTCTCCGCATTGCTGAACTGAATGTGTCTATAGCTGAAACTCAAAACGATATTGGAAACGCCGGACTCCTGCCTAGTTTGAATGTTTCTGCCGGAGGCACCTACAGCAACAATAATGCGGAATTGACAATCATTGGTCAGCCACAGCCGATAGAAGTAAGTGGTGCTGAAGCCACTCAGCTGAATGCCGGACTGAATTTGAATTATACATTGTTCAATGGCTTCTCTGGAAAAAACACGCTAAAAAGACTTCAAGTTCAGGAGGACCTCGCAGATGTGAATAAACGCACGCAAGTGGAATTGGTCATTGCGAATAGTCTGAGCGCTTATTATTCCGCCGCGGGTTTGCAACGCAGTTTGAAAGCTGCTAAACAATCTTTAGAGATCAGTCGGGAACGAATGGAAAGGGCTCAACTGAAATATGAATATGGAGGCCAATCCAAACTAGAGTACCTCAGTGCTCAGGTCGATTACAGTAACGATAGTGTGGCATATCTCAATGCATCACTGGCACTGAATCAGGCCAAAAGACAACTAAATTATTTGATGGCAAAAGAAGAACAGAATACAGATTTTGTGTTGAGCGAAGCTGTCTTCTTTTCGGACATGGCAGATATCAGTGAATTGAAATCTAGATCGAAGGAGAATAGCAGTATCATACGAAATGCCAAGATGAACCTGCTTCTTGCAGAGCAAGATCTAAAAATAGCTCGTTCATCGTATTACCCAAGAATCGATATCAATGCGGGTTACAACTATGTCAACTCTGAAAATGAGGCCGGAGTGCTTTCTCAGCAGATCACCTTTGGCTTAAATACTGGGGTGAGCTTATCCTACAATCTCTTTGCAGCCAATCGAAGGAAGATCAATGCTGAAGTTGCTCAATTGCGGCTTCAAAGTCAAATGATCCAGGAGGAGGATGCCCGTTTGCAAACGAATAGAGACCTTGAGAATGCATGGGATATCTACCAAACTCGAAAAAGTTTGGTTGAAATAGAGGCAAATAATTTGAAGACTGCAGAGTTGAATTTTCAGAGGGCCGATGAACTCTACCGTCTCGGTGGAATTACTAATGTTCAATTTAGGGATGCCCAATTGAATTTGCTTCGCAGCAGGATCAGATCTATCCAAACCAGATATGACCTGAAACTGGCAGAGATCGAGATCTTGCGTATTTCAGGAGAATTAATGAAGAATTGAGATGAAGAAAGTGCTGGTCATCGATGAATTTCCTGAGGAGATCTTTGATTGTCAAGACATGGGCTTTTTTGAGTTTGATTACCGTCCAGGTATCCGTGCCGAGGAGGTTAATCAGATCCTTGGAAACTATCAGGGCCTGATGCTTCGCAGTAAGATGAAGATCACCGCTGATCATCTAGGATCATGTCCGGAGCTTGAATTTATAGGGAGATCTGGAGCAGGGCTTGAGAATATCGATCTGGCCGCTGCAAAAGAACATGGAGTTGAAGTTTTTAATTCTCCCGAAGGGAATAGAAATGCAGTTGCTGAGCATGCAATTGCTATGCTTTTATCCTTGCTGAATAAGCTCAGCAGAGGCGATCAGGAAGTAAGGTCGGCCAAATGGGATCGCATTGCCAATCGAGGTACCGAAATAGGAGATAAAACACTCGGAATCATTGGCTGTGGATATATGGGTAGCCACATGGCAGAAAAATCCCGACACTTGTTCTCAAGAGTCCTATGCTACGATAAATACAAAGAACACTATGCTCCGGAAGCTTGCATTGAGTCGGAAATAGAAACGATCTTCCGGGAGGCCGATGTGATATCAATACATACCAACCTTACGGAGGAGACGAGTGCTATGATCGATTTGCCATTCCTTCGTTCCTTTCACAAACCAATATATCTGATCAACACGAGTCGAGGACAGGTGGTGAACACCCAGGAGCTTTTGGATGCGATCGATGCGGGTATTGTGAAAGGGGCTTGTTTGGATGTGCTCGAATTTGAAGGCCTCAGATTTGAATCTATTGACGATCAAAAGCGATCACCGACATTTCAACGTTTAACCAACTCGGATAAAGTGTTGCTTAGCCCTCATGTAGCGGGCTGGACCCATGAGTCTAATCTCAGGATGCCCAAGGTTTTGCTAGAAAAGATCTCGGCTTTTTACGGTCTCAAATAAAGACCTTAGCGCAGCAAGAAACGGATCGTTTCCCTTGTGCGCTGTTCTAGTAAAACCTCTTTTCCCTTGATCAATTCATCAACGATATGCTTGTTGTAATGTCTGATGGTCAGTAAGTGAAGACCACTGTTGTATTTTACCCTGAAAGATTTGGATAGCTCTTCGATCAGAGCTTTTATTCTTGTCTCAGGACCATCAACGCTGACTGAGAAATTTAGGGCAGAGTTCTGCATGATATTGATCTTCACCTTGTGTTTGGCAAAGAGAGAAAACAGGCTTGAAAGCTGCTCTTCCACCATGAATGAATAATCCTTGGGTGATGCTGAGATCAGGATTTGAGGGGATTTAAGGATATATGAAGGAAGTAAAGAATCTGAATCGCCATTCTCGTTGATCAGACTTCCTTTTTGGGAAACATCTTCAAAAGACCTGACCTTCAGCGGAATTCCCTTGTTCTGAAGTGGTTTTAATGTTTTTGGGTGTATTACCGTTGCACCGTAATAGCTCAGCTCTATTGCTTCTCGGTAAGAAATGTTCTTTAATAGTTCAGTATTGCTAAAGTGTTTTGGGTCGGCATTCAGCACTCCTGGCACGTCTTTCCAAACCACCACCTCCTTTGCTTCAAGAATATTTGCGAATATGGCAGCCGAGAAGTCAGAGCCTTCTCTTCCAAGGGTAGTGATGAATTGATCCTTTGTCCCTCCAATGAAACCCTGAGTGACCCAAACTGTATTTCCCTGGGTTTTCGCGAATTGCTTCGAAATGGCCTTTTCTGTCTCTTCCCAGTCAACTTTGGCCTCCATGAAATTCTTATCTGTGATCACAAGTTGGCGGGCATCTAACCATTCGTGTTTCATGCCTTCATGACTCAGAAAACTGCTCACGATCTTGGTCGAAAGCAGTTCGCCAACAGATACCAATTGATCATATGCCTGCTCATAGGATTGGTCTGCCTGTTCCTTGATGCGTTGTCGCAAATAGGTAAATATCTTATCGCTTATAGCAAAGGCCTCTGCACTATCCTTACCAAAAAGATCGTCGATGATCTCTGCATGGAACTGTTCGACTTCTCGAATAAAGACCTCTGGGTCTTCTTTTTCTTCAAATACGGCACGAACAACATTTTCCAGGGCATTGGTGGTTTTCCCCATAGCAGATATGACCACAATAAGTTCATTCTCCTGGTAGTTTCCTATGATCCTGGCCACATTTCGAACGGCTTCTGCGTTCTTTACTGAGGCACCTCCAAATTTGAATACAAGCATTTGAGCGCTTTAGCTTAGTTCAATGTTAAGTTAAATTCCCAGGCTCCAGAGTATGTGAAAAAAAGGCTTTCCACCTTGATTTGTTAAGAGCCTAATCCCACTCGAACTTCACATTGAGCCACTCAGCATCGATCAGGGCATTGCGCTTTTTGTAAAATGCGATAGCGGGTTCATTCCATTCCAATACCTGCCATTCCATTCGTTTGAGTTTTAAGCGCTCAGCAGTTTGTTTTACAGCATTGAATAAGGCAGAACCTATGCCCTTATTTCTGTGACCTTCATTCACAACGATATCTTCCAAATACAGGCAGCGACCCTTCCAGGTGGAATATTTGAAATAATACAGTGCTGTTCCAAGGATTGTATTGTCCTTTTCTGCAACATAGAACTCGAAGATGGGATCAGTACCAAATCCGTCCTCCTCCATGGATTCTACGGTGCAAATCACGGCATCTGGCTCTTTTTCATAGATCGCAAGTTCTTTGATCAGCCTCAGAACTTGAGCGAGGTCCTCTTTTTTGCCCTTTCGAATGATTAGTCCATCCATAATCCTCAAAAATAGCTTTAGAAATTAGATATTTGTGCCATGACCGGAGTGAAAACCCTAAGTGAATTCATACTTGAGAGGCAGGCAGATTTTCCTTATGCCACTGGAGAGCTTTCCAGTTTGTTAAGAGATATTGAGATCGCATCTAAAATTGTGCATCGTGAAGTAAACAAGGCTGGACTCGTTGATATTCTTGGCGCAACTCAGGATGAGAATGTACAGGGCGAAACCCAGCAAAAGTTGGATATCTATGCGAACGATATCTTTATAAATATATTCAAGAATGGAGCTGAAGTGAGGGGAGTTGCTTCAGAAGAAAACGAGAATTTCATCGTTTTTGACAACGAGGTCTCCA
>CBFHWY010000111.1:0-6466 GCA_965659675.1 Salibacteraceae bacterium
TGGTGAACATCGAAACGGTTCAGAAATTCTGGAAGTTCTTGTTAGAGATCCTGGAGCGCATACCGAAGGCGTAAGTTGGTTGCAGGCGCCAAGCTCCAAGCTTCAAGTTTACCCGCCAGAGACGGGTCACATGTGTAAACCCTTAGAACTCGCGGACACTCGGACTCATTTACCTCCAACTCCCCAACCACCCAACTCCCAATCTTTCTTTACTTTAGTCCTATGAAGTATCTTACATTATTCATCTTTCTGATGGCAACGCTAAATCTATCCGCGCAGAAAGTAGGGGAGGAAGTGAAAACCGAATCTGGCTTAACCTACATCAAACTCAAAGAAGGAACAGGAGAGAAAGTTCAGAATGGCGATAAGGTGAAGATCTGGTTCATTGGTCGGCTGTCCAATGGCAAGGTATTCGACCAAACCCCAAAGGGAGTCAAGTTCAAAGTAGGAGATGAAGGGGTGATTCCCGGTTTTAATGAAGCGCTTACCCTAATGAGTCTTGAAGAAAGAGCAAAAGTCATTTTGCCTCCAGAGCTGGCTTACGGAGAGAAAGGGAGTAAGGATCTGCTTACAGGCGAACACACCATTCCACCAAATGAAACCATCTCTTTTGAGATATTGATCATGAAAATATACTGATGCGATACCTTTTTGTCTTGGCACTTTTTGGTTTGTTTTCTTGCTCAAAGGCTCCCGACCTGCCAGTGGTAGAAAAAGTTGACCTTGAGCGCTATCAGGGGCGCTGGTACGAGATCGCTACCTTTCCAATACGCCCTCAAAAAGACTGTAAATGCACCTTTGCTGAGTATACTTTGGCCGGAGATGAGGTAAAGGTTTATAATAAGTGTATCAATAAGAACAACGGTGAGGTCATAGACATCAATGGCAAAGCTACTGCCGAAAAAGGAAGCAATAACGCCAGGCTAAAAGTCTCTTTCTTTCCGCTGATCAACGCACCCTACTATATCATCGCTTTGGATAAGGAAAACTATCAATACGCCATGGTGGGCTCGCCTAACCGTAAATATTTATGGATCCTTTCCAGAGATACTCAATTGGATCCCAAGGTCAGGAAAATGCTGGTAGATCGCGCTGAAGAATTAGGCTTCCCAGTAGAGGAACTGGTAGAAACTATCCACGATTGCTAAGTTCCGACTTAGGACGACGGGTATGCGTTTGAACTATCCTTCGATTCTCCTTAATGACCGCTTCTTTTTTGCGATGTGCCCAAAGTTTCTCACGCGCTTTTTTGGCCCCTTTGCTCGGATCAACTATGGGTTTTGCATAGTCAACACCTAATTTAAAGCCTTGAAGTTCTTGCTCCATAAGACTCATTTTCCAGGGTTCGTGTACAAACTCAGTTGGAAGTGCACTCAGTTCTGGCACCCATTTACGAATAAACACTCCATCTGGGTCGTGGTCTTTGGATTGCTTCACCGGATTGTAGATTCTGATGGTGTTGATCCCTGTTGTACCTGCTTGCATTTGAAACTGAGGATAATGGATGCCTGGCTCGTAGTCGAGAAATTGCTGTGCCAAATGATAAACCCCTTTTCTCCAATCCTGAAAGAGGTGATGACAAAAGAAACTCACCAACATGGCGCGCATTCTGAAATTTATCCATCCGGTTGCATTTAAACATCGCATATTGGCATCTACCATGGGGTAACCTGTATGTCCTGTTTTCCATGCTTCAACCAGTCCAGGCTCATCGTCATATTCAAGCGATTCATATCCGCGATTGATACACTCAAATTCGTATCGCCACTCCTGCTCGAACTTTTGAATGAAATGATCGCGCCATTTGAGCCGGGTTAGCATTGCGCTAAAATTCCCTTTGTTTTTTGAGTAAGCCTCTGAGTTTTTAATGGCGTGATAAACCTGACGAACACTAAGATTCCCCCAGGCAAGGAAAGGGGAGAGGCGACTGCAAGACTTTCTGCTTTCTGTGGGTTTTGAAATGTGCTTGCGGTAGCTTTGACTTCGTTCTTCAATGAATGAGCTTAAATATGCCCTGGCATGAATCTCTCCTCCTTCCTGCATAGAATTATTGGGCCGCTCAAAGCTATGGACGAGTTCTTCTGGCAATGCGAATGGGTGATCAAATTCCAAGGCATCTGATTTCGAGTATTCATTTAACACTGGCGGCTTTGCCATTTCAGCATACCACTTTCTATCCCAACCATTTCTGTTTTTGATTGCCCGAATGACCCCATTATGCTGAAACTCCAGCCATTTGATCCCCTGCTTCTCGAAATATTCTTTTAGTTGCAGATCCCGATCATAACTGACCTGAACACCACTTTCCTGATAAGAGTAAATGTTATTTATATCAAAGCGCTCTGCTACGAATTTGAAAACCTCCAAAGCATCCGCATACATCACTTGAACAGACTTTCCGTGAGACTTGAGCTCGCGATCGATCTGCTTAAGAGATTGATAGATAAAGCGATGGTGTCTTGGAGATCGATCAGGGTGAGCAACCATGATCGGCTCAAAAAGGTAAATGACCAGATAAGGCAATCCAGCTCTTTCAGCTTCAAGAAAAGCTAAATGATCCTGAGTTCTTAGGTCGCGTTTTAGCCAAACGATGTTAATCTGTTCTTTACTCATTCATGAGAAGAACAGAAATAGCCCTTTGAAGGTTCTACTCTCCCTGTCCGAGAGAGTAAGATCTTACTCCATCAAAAGTGTAAAGGTGCTCAGTCTTGATGAAATCAAAACCTGCTGCCGTACAGTTGTTCAGGAGCTTTACTACATCGTCGTTGCTGAGTTTTGCTCCTTCTTCTCTGGCAATGAAACGACACCTCCAGTGATCGGTGCAGAATGTTTCTGGCATTCCACCCGGGTAAACCTTCACGCCTCTGTTGGTGATCATCTTCAGTTTAAGTGGACTATCAGACATTGCAGCCAAACGCTCTCCAATGATGTCTGGGTCGCGATCGTTTTCATTCCAGTCGATGAATACATCCACTCCCTGTAATTCCTTATTTCCAGGAGAAGGGATCTTAGTTTCGATCTTGATCTCACCAGTCTCACCATATTCGGTCTTAGGAAGACGCTCTGGCGTATTTCCAAGGTTTTCGATCACCTTTTCTGCAAACTCTTTGGTTCCTACCTTTTCTTTACTCAGATCTTCGCGGTAGATGTCTCCAGTATGATAACCTTGTTCGATGGTGCACAACCAGGCATTGTGAACTTTCTCTGCGTATTTAGGCATCCCCAGGTGAACCAGCATCATGCAGGCGGCATTCAACAAACCAGATGGGTTCGCCATATTCTTTCCTGCAATATCAGGAGCAGAACCGTGGATAGCCTCAAACATGGCGATCTCTTTCCCAATATTGGCACTTCCGCCAAGTCCAACTGAACCCGAGATCTCCGCTGCAATATCAGAAATGATGTCGCCATAAAGATTCAATGTAACCACAACATCCAGCGTTTCTGGACGGTTGGCAACAACAGCAGCCCCAATATCAATGATCCAGTGATCCGCTTCGATATCTGGATACTCTTTGGAAACTTCACGGAAAACATCGTGAAACAAACCATCGGTATGCTTCATGATGTTGTCTTTGGTCATGCAGGTCACTTTCTTTCTTCCGTATGCTTTGGCATATTCAAAAGCATAACGCACGATCTTTTCGCAACCCGGACGCGAAACCAATTTCAGCGTTTGAACAACCTCTGGAGTCTGCTGGTGTTCAATACCCGCGTATAGGTCTTCTTCGTTCTCACGAACGATCACAACATCCATATCGTCGTGATTGGTCTTTACGAAAGGAGGGTAGGTCACGCAAGGACGAACATTGGCAAATAGTCCAAGTGATTTTCTCACAGTAACATTCAAACTCTTATAACCACCGCCTTGTGGAGTGGTGATAGGAGCTTTTAGGAATACCTTGTTCTTTCTCAGCTTATCCCATGACTCAGGTGCGATACCAGATAATACACCGCTTTTGTAGACTTTCTCACCGATCTCGATCTCTTCATAGTCGATAG
Source organism: Salibacteraceae bacterium (assembly GCA_965659675.1). Taxonomy (GTDB): domain Bacteria; phylum Bacteroidota; class Bacteroidia; order Flavobacteriales_G; family Salibacteraceae; genus CBFHWY01. Next base: position 4,003 of record CBFHWY010000111.1, read on the forward strand.
GCGCATCTGCGGCTTTTAGAATGCTGAGGGTAGCATCCATAATTTCGGGTCCAATTCCATCCCCTTTGGCTATTGTAATCTGACGTCTTTCCATTTTTCGTGAATTTCTGCTGCAAATGAATAAAATTTAGGTCTTTATTCCTTCGCTTGAGACATTTAATTTCAGCATTCGATTTGAATTCTAGTTTTGCAAGGTGAAAAGAATTCTCCTTCCATACATCATCATATTCCTATTACAGGCTTGCTCTGAACAAAGTGCAGATACTAAGACGAAAGAGTCGGAAAATAAAGAGAAGAGCGGTTATCAGCTTTCAAAGCGTTACTGCGTCAGTTGTCATGAGTACCCAAAGCCTGAGATGTTGGATACCTGGACCTGGAAAAACGAGATCTTGCCTAAAATGGCGCTTCGTTATGGGATCTCCAAAGTGAAGGGTTTGAAAGAAATGGAGATGGAATCATCTTCAGAGATTGGAAAGAAGATCGTAGATGAGGCCAATATATTTCCCGATGAACCTTTGATGAAGGTCTCCGACTGGAATAAGATCGAAAAATACTACCTGAGTCGGTCAAAGGAGAGCTTTATGCTCCCCAAAAGATCGGAGATCCAGGTTAGCGAGGAGCAATTTAAATCCCTCAAGCCCAAACTTCTTGCTGGAGTTGGAGGGACCGTGCTTGCCAGATTCGATCCCAAAGGAGAACTGATGGTCACGGACGCCAAAACCCGTGATGTGCGTGTGTTCGATCAGAACTTGAATTTAAAAAGAAGTATTTCAGCAGGAGTAGCTATTGCCCACCGGGAGCGCATTGGCAATACCACCTATTACCTCAGCATGGGACAGGTTTTTCCAACAAATGACCCAAAAGGCAAACTCTTTCGTCAAAAGGATGGACAGCAGGTAGAAGCATTGATCGATAGCCTTCAGAGGCCCGTAAGCGCCGTTTACGACGATTTTGACAGGGATGGCGACCTTGATGTCGTGGTTTCGGAGTTTGGCTTTCATGTGGGGCAATTGAGCCTCTTTTTAAATGATGGAAATGATCGCTTCGAAAAAAAGAAGCTTTTTAGTCAGGCAGGTTCCATGCAGTCTGAACTAAGGGATATGAACAATGATGGCATAAAGGACGTAGTGGTGCTTTCTGCTCAAGGGAATGAAGGCATCACAGTTTACCTGAACGATGGCAAAGCAAATTTTGAGGTTAAGAAGATCTTGAGTTTTCCACCTATGTATGGCTCGAGTTTCTTCGAGTTTGTGGATCTTAATGGTGACTCTTTGGACGATATCATCTATACCTGTGGAGATAATGCCGACTACGAGCCTATTCTAAAGCCATACCATGGTATCTACGCATTTTTAAATAAAGGAAATATGGAGTTTAAGCGCTTGTTCTTTGAGTATCTCAATGGAGCTTATGGGGCAAAGGTGGCCGATTTTGACCTTGATGGCGACCTCGACATTGCAGCTAATTCATTTTTTCCAGACTATAAGGATAATCCGCAGGAATCATTTGTGTTTATGCGCAATCAGGGCAATTGGAACTTTGAGCGAAGCACCATTCCTGAGTATGTGGACGGACGCTGGTTGACCATGGACATGGCCGATTGGGATGAAGATGGCGATCAGGACCTGGTCTTAACGCACATGTTCTTTGCTGCCGAAAGTGATCCGGATGAATACAAGAAGGATTGGCAGCTCAAGGCTCCTGCATTCATGGTATTGATGAATCAGACCAATTAAGGCCAATATCTTTTATCAAAGAACTGCTCGTGTAAACCCTCAAACTTTTCCTGATCGAATTTTCGCCTGGAGACCAGTTTGTTGCCTGAAATGGCCTGTCCGTCATTCAATTTATATTCCTGATAAGGAAAAAGTGGCACCAGATCCCATCGTTCAACGATCTGGTAAATACTTCCTCTGCGCATCCATTTTTTTCCTGTTCGTATTCTACCTGTTCGCAAATTGAGGTAATCGATCTCAGCATTTAGGCGAACCACCCGCGCCTGATATTTGTCGCGCTCTACCAAAGATTCTTCAAATTCACTCTCTCCAAGGTATTTGAAAAAGTACCAGTTTTTATCTTGCTCCAACCTGAGGCTTCTTTCTGTGCGCGCCAGAGGCAACTCAAATCGTTTAAAATAGCACATGCATTCGCTAAACCTGTACATGTTACCAATGGAGAAACTGAGCTCGATCTTATCTCCTGAGGGCTGAAAATTGGTGTGCATCATGGGTGTGCTTAGGCCTTTGTAGTTTTCAATCGGAACGCCATTCTCAAATACAGTCACCCATATCTCACAATCTTTCCGGTTGGGAATATTTACGCTGTCCCAGCTGATGACCCATCCATTGGGGGGATAGTCGAGGTACATTTCAATGTTCAGCTCCAGATAGTCGATATCACACTGAAATTTTGACTCAATTCTGGCGGGCTCTTGCTGCGCAGAAACAGAAAGGAAAAAGAATAG
>CBFHWY010000112.1:0-6453 GCA_965659675.1 Salibacteraceae bacterium
GTCTGGTACCCAATCGCCGCTCCTAGCACCCTTCTTAAGCATTCTAGCTACTTGGACGCCTTCAACGATATATCCGCCTTTCCTATCCTTCAGCTCGTCAATCACGAACTCCGGATTATCCTGGAATGAAGCTTTATCCATGAAATCGTCAGTAGCTATCAGAGGCAGGCCTGTCTTCTCTGCTAGCTTCTTAGCTAGTGTCGTCTTACCTACCCGGCACCGACCGGCGATAGCTATGACCTCTGTCTTCCTGTAATTCTGTGTTAATGCAGACATTTAGAACCTCTCATAGTTATCAGCGAAGAATATCTCTTGCTTGAGCTCTTCATCTCTGTCTTGTACCGCCTTCTTCTCTCTGCCTCGCTCAGTAGGTACGAATGAGTTGAGGTCGTGCCTCTCGCCTTGAATCATAACCAGACAGTATCTCAAAGCATCGAGCAAGTGGTCGTCCTGCTTAACCGGCAAATCCTCTCTGATGTCCTTGTCACTGTCGACATCCTTAGGAGTCGGGTAGTGGTAAGTGTCCATTTCATCGATGGTATGCGGACTGGTACCCCTGAATATCCGGAAGTTACGGGTTATTATCTGCTCACTGACGACATCGACACCCCTACGGATGTTATTGTCAGCAGGCACCGCATGGAGACCCGCTTGATTAAACGAGGCTATGTCTGCAGGTGAAGCTGGGTCACAGAAGAACTTCTGTATTCTCAGTGTCTTAGCCTTCCTTCTGGCAACCTCTATCTTCTTATCAATGGTCAGATGGCTTTGGTATGTCTCTGATATCTGGTAGAGACGGCCGTCAGGTAGTGCAGCGATGACGACGATAGCGAACGGGTTAGTATACCCCCAGTCTACGCCAGCATAGATCTTAGCTGATGTCGGTAGTGGGAAGGGGTCAACGATACTTTCCTGCTCGCTAAACTCCTGATATACCAGGCCTTCCATCCTATCGAACTGACCGCCGAACATCATATTAAAGCGTCTGGGGTCCATGGTCTTCTGCTTCAGGTAATACTGCTTATCGCTGAAATGCGGATTGTCCTTAGATGTCGCTTGGACAATGTGGACATGCGGTAATGACTCGGGGTCTCTCTTCCATGGCCTGATGAACTCTTTGAATAGCCAGTTCAAGCTGTATGGTGAGGTTACAATACGTATTGGAGCATCGTTAGCTGCAGCTCTACCCTGGATATTCTCCCAGAAGTATAGGGAATATAAGCCGCTTTCGTCACAGAGGACGGCTCTAACCCGCGGTATCCCTACGACAGAATCAGGATTCGTACCAGTTCGAAACCAGCAAGTACCGCCGCCTTTCATCCTAAAGCACATCTGCTGCTTATCTAGATGGCCTAAGCCTCCCATCACTGTGAGAAACGGCGGTAGCGTCGATTGGGACAATACCGGAAAGCTCGGCGACGTAACGAGGAAGTTATCTTCCGGTGATGACCACTTGTGCATTTGAAGCATAAGCCAGATAACACCCGATAAAGTCTTCCCCCACTGAATCCCAGTAGCGGCAATGACGATATCCTTATCAGAGAAGATAACTGATTCCTGATCACGACTATGAGCCTTGAAGTTCTTCACACCATCTCTTTAGTCAGGCTAGTCCCCTTAGGGATAGGCATCCGTGCCTTCTTACCTTCCAATTCATGGAAGTCCCCAGGGTGCATAGGACTATATGAGCCCATCTTAGACCTGTAAGCACCGTAATTCCTTCCGTAAACTAGAACATCACCTTCTGTTACATCTTCTGTTACAACCAGACGCTTAGTCCAGTGTCTTCTCATGTCATCTTCTTCATCATAAGGATGCTGAGACACCCCACCGTAGATACGTTCCATCATCTCCTCGAACATCTTAGCATCGACACTGTGCGGAGCATCCGGACCAGTGGCATGACAGAAGTTTACGTGTTTTTCTAACACCTCAACCCCGAAATGCTCTACAGCACTGACTGGTGTGTATATGTCGATAGAGTGATCAGAAAACCCTACTGGCTTAGCGTAAGCGTCGACCATGTCAGGGATGGTAAATAGGTCGTGAGCCCTGGACGGATAGTTGCTGACACAGTACATCAAAGTGACATCGTTATGCTTGAGAGTCTGTAAAGCCCTACAGATCATCGAATTGCTAGCAGCACCTGTGGACAGGAGAATAGGTTTATCGAAGCCTGAGAGCGTTTCTAGAGCCCTTAGGTCAGTGATCTCACTAGAGGCAACTTTGTGGTACTCGACATACGGATCAATTCTCTGAAACCCGCTACTACTAAACCCTGAGCACATGAACTCTATCTTCAAGGTGTCACAGATGACCTTAAGCGGTCTTAGGTAGTCATAAGGAAGGTTAGGCACATTGCTACCGAAGCCAAACATCTCTTCTTCGCTGAATTGTTGGAACTTAACAGCCCAAGCACCAAGTTCAGCTGCAGTCTCTACAGACTTAACCAGATCAGCCCATGTAGACCAGTTAGAGCCTACCTCAGCTATCACCTTTACCATCAGTTAACTCCTTAGGTGTTACATCTATAGCATCCAGTGTCACTCCGGCTTCAATCGTACCACCATCAATCTTCTCAATCACGAAAGGCTTGGGGACTTCCATTTCAATCTTCTCAGTAACCTTGCCTACAAGCCTGTCCAGAAGGAAGTTCAGCCGTACATAGTCACCGTCAGCTACACCCTTCTTGATAATCTGAATGACCATAGCATCTAGGCAGTTCCACTCATTGATATCGAGCTCAGTTACCTTATCCAGTCCCATGAACAGGAACTTATCCACTGACCTACGAAACTCAGCCTTGGTCAGCTTTCTGATCTCTTTTAACTCATAGCCTTCAGCACCAGGAGGGTCCTTAGGTCTACCTTTACCTTTAGAGATTTTATGACCTTTTCCAAACTGGCCTTTGGCATTTCTTCCAGGTTGAGTTGCCTTTTTAACCATTTCAGTTCCATTTAAATCTTAGATCAATATTAACACTATGTTACAGGAGATTGGATTGCAAGTTGTTGATATCTCTAACATATTTTACAGTAGTAATTACCCCTGTTTAAATATGGTACAATATATGCATGACAAATACACAAACACATCCTGCATATAAGATAGCAATACCTTGGTCAATTGTAATTGGCATTGCTCCATTCTTCTATCTATCTGCTCAATCCTACTTCACTGCAATAAATAATAAAGAACAAATTGAGTTAATTCGAGATAAGCAAGATGACATTTTAAGCCAAATCTCACGGCTAGAGGTCAGACAATCGGTGAATTTAACCCTCCTGAGAGAAATCGATAAGAAAATCGAGAAGCTTGCTAAGTAAACAGGGAGCCCGGAGAGAATTGAATAAACGGTCGTTATGGGCTCCCATAATCGTATCTCGAGCCTTGTAACACACTGCTCAAGAAAGAGTCAATACCCGTAAAGAGTATAATTTGACCACCTGAGACCATGGAATTATACTCTCCCCGGTCTATTATCTATACACCTACCTGTGGATAAGTGACCTAAGTACCTATAGCTCCGTCAATCCGCAATAGGCTTTTTTTCTTTAATTAGTAAAAATATATATATAATCCCTGGAAAGGTGTGTGTGGTACACACACATTTTCCTACGCGGATTTACAAAATTTACTAATTCCCTAAAATGCCTAGTTGTAGAAATATCAACAGGTTACAGATTTACCGCATTATTTGTTGATATTTTCAGGATTGGGGGTTATCAAACTAGAACCAGATTGGACAAAATTAAAGACCCCGGCTAACGAGCTAAGTTACAACCAGGGTCTAAACATTCTAGGAATAGTTTTATGAATATAGATGTCGATCATGTTTGTCAACAATTAAGAACCCACCTAAATATATCCCTAACAAAGCAGAACAATATCTCAATTGCCGAAATTCCTCAGTTCCATGGTAAGCAGCATAGAGGTTTCATGAAGGCAATTTTCGAGCACTGTCCACCAGCAAGATCCCATTTCACTGCTGAAGAAGCCCTTCATTTATTAGATGGAGATGATGACTCAAAGATACGCACAAACATTTTAAACTGGCTTTTAGAAGAGAAGAAGAAGAAGTCGGACACGGCTGGCATTAACTACGATTCCCATGTCGATAGCAAACTGTCAGATATCGTCTACATCCATAACCTAATGAATAATAGGGCTAATTTCATCTACAACCCTAAGATAGATTTCTGTCTCTCACATAGAGAACCTATGATCTTTAGCCGGCTTAAGTCCTTGTTAGGCGGTGAAGGTGAAGCTAGAGAGTGGTTATTAAACCGAACTAAGGACTGTGTAACACAGCCTATATTCATGAATCCTGACAGAATTATAGATCTCCCCGGCAGTAAGCACCAAATATTTAATACGTGGGATAAACCTGAATGGATGAATCTTTACCTCGAACGAGAAACCTTCAACGAGTCTATTACCTATGACGATTTCCCTGAGATAGTGAGAGAGTTCTTTAGTCACTTCTTTTTAACTGAGGAGTCCAAAGATTGGTTCTTTAGCTGGCTTCACAATGTTTTATTTAATAAATCAGATATCTTATGTGTATTTGTAGGGGAGAAAGGTACTGGTAAAACCCTTATGGTTGAGGATTTCCTATCAGGCCTTATCGGTAAAAATAACATTCTGCCTATCGGAGAAGGATTCCAAAACAACCACTTTCAGGACGGTATCCAGAATAATCAGCTTTTGTTCTTTGATGAGTTCGAGGTCAATAACAAAATTAAAAGTAAACTTAAGCGGTTACTAAACAACAGAGGTCAGCTAGAAGCGAAGAGTATCCAGGCTGGGAGTCCTGTAGAATTTAAATTTTCTATGATTATGAACTCAAATAACTGGTTAGAGTTTCAGTTAGATCTGAACGACAGGCGGTTTTGCACCCTGGACATCACTAACACCCCCCTTAAAAGTATTTGGTCTGAGGAGAAGATAGACAGTCTATGTCGAGTGTTTGCTGACCCTGAATTCCAGTTCGATATGATTAGTTACGTGTGTAACCGAGTGTCCCCAAAGATGGCTAAACATCCGCTACGGACTAAGATTTTTGAGGAGATATGTAATAACACTCTCTCCGGATGGTTTCAGAGGTTTGTAGAGGTTTGCAAATATAAAAAGAAATTCACCAAACCGGCATTCTACAAAAACCATCCCGGCAAACGGACAGGTGAAACTGCTCTTAAGAGAGAAATTCTCAACTATAAGCAAATGACAGGAATACAACTAGCCACAATCAGGAAAGATCCAGACTGTGAGTGGGTTGCTTACAGTAAGATATTCGACCCGAAGTTAGTGGAAGAATTAGAGAGAATTAGAGAGCAAGACGAACAGGAGGATGATGAATTATGAGCCGCGACATCTACGATTATCCTATGATGGATCAAATGTGTAGGGAGATTTTAGAAAAGACGAAAGATAAAAACTTTGATCCAGACTTTGTTGAGTCCGTATATAGCCAGTATTACGAGCGCGATCTTACTTACAGTCAAGAGCAAGCAATACGCAACATCTATGACGGGTGGGTTCGCCCTTCATGAAACTCTGCTACATCGATTTCGAATTTAATAGCACTAGCGAAGCTAAGCTAAACCTGGTCTCGATGTCCTTCCTGTGTACGAATAACACAGAAGAGATGGTTAGAAAGACCATGTGGTTGTACCAGGACGCCACTGCACAAAAGATTGCAAGGGATTACCTACGTCAAATCCATGACGCTGGGTACACTTTTGTAGCTTTTGTGGCTGAAGCTGAAGTCAGATCAATGATAGCCCTTGGCTTTTCTCAGAAAGAAGTCATGGAGTTAAGTGTTATTGATCTATACCTTGAGTATCGGTGTCTTCTTAACCATAACCACAAATATGCCTACGGAAAACAGTACCTTGGAGGTAAAGAGATTAAGACGACCCCGCCGCCTAACAAGTGGGAGTCGGAAAGGGATGATGGACACTCCCACCACAAGCCAGAATTCTCTTTAGCTGCAGCATGTTACAAGATGTTAGGTGAGAAGATAGATACTGAGCACAAGAACGCCATCAGAGATTTAATAATCTCCGACGACGCTGAGCGCTTGAGATCAGACAGTGATCTGATACTTGAGTATAACGAATCTGACATCAATTTCCTACCGAAACTCTTAAACGCCATCTTAAGAGCTTTTAAATCTGAAGGGGTACCGAAGGCCAGTTTCCTTAAGGGGGCTCACCTAAGGGGTGAATACGCGGCTTGTACGGCTATTATGATCACCAAAGGATACCCGGTGAATATGGAGAAGGTTAATAAGTTCATCGGTAACTTAGATCAAATCCTTAAGGTCACCCGGGAAGAAGCTAATAACTACGGGGTAGATGCTTTCCGCTTGGTTAAATCCCAAAATAGATATGTCGGAACTGAAAAGAAAATTAGGGAATGGATCAAAGAACAGAAGTTCCCACACTGGAG
>CBFHWY010000113.1:0-6215 GCA_965659675.1 Salibacteraceae bacterium
CGTACACCAAAGTCTGGCATTACCTGATCCATTGATCTTTGCATAAACCACTTCTGCCTCCAACGCGTCGGCATCAATGTCGCCACTTCCTATGATCTTCGCTTCTAAATATTCAGTCTGTCCGCTCAGCTTCACATCGCCACTCCCATAGATCACTGAGCTTAGCTCTTGAGCTTCTACGCTCAGGTCAATATTACCGCTACCATTGATCTCCATGTGGAGTTTTTTGGCCTGAATGAGCTTGTCACTCTCAAAATGGCCAGAACCTTCCATCTTAACGGAGCGTAATTCAGGACTGCTGATGTAGATCTTGATTCCTTTTTTTGAATTTAAACAGTAGTCTGATTCGAGCTCTAAGGCTGCACGCTTTACCTCAACCTGGATGAGGTCCAATAAATTCTGTTCTCCTTCAATGCGAATAGTTGTCTCCTTCAAACGAGGATCATATTCGTATTGAATGTCGGCCGATATCTCATTCTCAATACTGTGAATAGCCTGCGTAGTGGTGTCCCAACTCACGACCTCACCCTCACCATCTACGCACTCCATAAAGGCAGTACAGGAGTTCATAAGAAGGATCAATGCTATGGGCCAGTAGTTTTTCAATGTGCTCATTAGATCAAAATTAGTATTTCTGAACTGTCAATTGGCGCCTTTTTCTTGTCAAAAACTTGATCCATGTGCCGAATAGATTTAACCTGAATTGTCGATATTTGCAAAAATTATTTGAAGTCATGTTCAAAGCGACCACCTCCTCTAGAAAAGTGCGTTGGAAAAGTACGCCACAGAAGGAGAAGTTCATTAAGACCTTCAGGCAAAGAGTGAACTCATATTTTAAGGAGAGCGGAATTTCTCCTTATGCCAATCGAGAGATGAAGGCTAAAACTGTTTTGGCATTTCTTGCCTGGATCGCAGTCTATAGCTTGCTGGTGAGCGATGTGTTCTCTGCCTCTTATCCATGGTCATTGATCCTAATCTACACTGCCCTTGGTTTTGTAAACATCTTCATCGCATTTAACATTGTGCACGATGCTTGTCACAATGCCTATTCTTCAAATCGCAAGGTGAACAAGATCCTCGGATTATCGAGCAATTTCATTGGAGGTAACGCATACCTCTTTACCATGATGCACAACGCACATCACGCTTTTGTGAACCTTCATGGAATAGACGTTACACTTGAGTCTCACGGACTCTTTCGCTTCACACCTCATGAGCCATACAAGAAGTTTCATCGATATCAGCATTTCTACACACCAATCATCTACGCATTGGCAAGTGTTCATTGGGCGATCGTGAAAGATTGGAAATGGTTCTTTCAAGAGAAACATATCGGTAACCAAAAGAACATCAAACATCCGGCTTCTGAATTTTGGACATTGTTGATAGGGAAAGTGGTGTATTTCACTTTGACCTTGTTCATTCCAATGGCTGTATTGAGCGCACCATGGTGGGGAGTTTTATTGGCCTGGTTAAACATTCACATTTTACCGGGTTTAACTTTTGCAGTAATGTTTCAGGCAACGCATGTTTACAATGGTACCACATATCCTTTGCCCGATGAAGAGGGAAACATTGAGAACAATTATGCTTTACATGTTTTAGCCACCACAGCCGACTTTAGCAGACAAAATCGCATCGGAACCTGGTTTATGGGAGGGATCAACCTGCATGTGGTGCATCACATCTTCCCAACAATTTGTCATGTTCATTATCCGAAGATCACAGAGATCTTAAAAGAGACCTGTGATGAATTTGGATTGACCTATCAGGAGAATCCCAGTTTGTGGGTGGCCTTTTCGAAACACATGCAAATGCTGGAGATCCTTAGTCACCCTGATGCACAGGTGCCAGAGTATAAGGTAAATGCTTTTAAATTGGGTGTTTAACGACCTAATCTTATTCCTGCCTGATAGCCAAGCCATTGGTGAACCTGATTGATTCCACCACCTCGATTGATGGTGATCATTGGGTTGCGTACGATCACTTCTGCCGGATTCAGTTCACCTGCATCGGTGATACTTTCTTGTGTATCTAGATAGACATTGTAAGAGGCGCCGGCAAAAACTTCGATCCATTTATACACTCTATAAGAAAGATCAATTCTTCCAACATTGTGCAGATCACTCGGAAAGTTATTTCCGTAGAGTCGATAAGCGCGTGCTGTGAGATCCACATTCATAGCCCAGCGATCGCTAACCATTGGCTGGAAACCAAAACCATAACCAAATCCGCTATATTGATTGCTTCTGGTTCCATAATGGAAGATGTTATAGAACCATCGACTTCCAGTCTTGTAATTGAAGGCCCAGTAGTCTCCATCCTGGTATGAAGCCTCAAAGCGCTTGTAGCCTTTTTTGATCAGATTGAGAAAGCCAAAAGAGACTCCTTTCACTTCTTCCGCCCGATTGATAAAGGCGATCTGAACTCCGCGAACCACTTTTGCGCGATTAAAAAAACCAGCGACTTGCAATCCATTCACATCATCGCTGATATTGATGAATCCAGCCGCCTGAATGCCATTCACACTTCTACCACAAGTATTGATGAATCCAGCTGCCTGTATGCCATTCATATTTTCAGCAGCCACATTGATGAATCCCGCAGATTGAATACCACTGAATTTGCCAGTAGTGGTATTTTGGAAGCCTGATAATTGTAGTCCGCCAAAGTCATCGGCCACTGTATTTAAAAATCCCGCCGCTTGAATGCCGTAAGAAGCTTCGCTCAAGACATTGTTGAAGCCAGCAGCTTGCACACCAATAAATGGGTTTCTCATAATATTACTGAACCCTGCTCCCTGAATTCCATAAGCCCTCAGGTTCGTGTCTTTAGAAACGCTGATATTTGAGAATCCCGCCACTTGAATTCCCCACATCGTATCTCTGTTCAAATTAATGAAGCCACTCTCCTGAATGCCCTGAAAACCACTTTTTGTGTTATTGAAAATTCCAGCAGATTGAATTCCCTGAAAACGTTGCTGTGTGGAGTTGAAGATTCCACCCGCCTGTACCCCGCGCGCTGTTCCACCTGTAATATTTCCTATTCCAGCTGCCTGCAAACCGGTCATGTCCTTTCGCAGCACATTGATCAAACCCCCTAGTTCTATTCCATTCAGCGCTTCGTTGTAACCCACAAGGAGGTTTAATGAAAGATTGTTTGTAGCCGCGCCTGACCCAAAGCGATTGGTGGAAAGAGGAGGGAAGATACCCAATTGAATGGCCGGATCTATTTTTGCGGTATCTTCAAGTTCGCTGGTAGCAATGACTTTTTCTGGAATGATCGCCTTCACAAAAGGCCGTTCATCCACACTGGCATATACTTCCTCATCATCTCCTTTGAAGGGAACAAACCTCATTTCACTCACTTGTTCCAAAAGGCTGATCTCAACATCATAATTCGTTTTCGCATCCAATACAAGTCGTTGATCCTCAAAGCCCTTTTTTCTGATGAGCAGGTATAGTTTTTCATCTGGCTCCATGATCTTCAATGCGTATCTTCCGCTCCGCGTGCTGCTTGTTGTTGATTTGGTGCTCAATTCAGAGATAGATACGCCTCCTATAGGACGCTTACTCACCCTGTTGATCACCATTCCTTCAATGTAGATCGATCTGATCTTCTTAGGGCGAATCACAAGTTGTTTGCTGACCAGTTGATATTCTAGATCGAGTGGTTCCAAAATGCCTTTGAGTATATCTTCAACAGACTCGTCTATGGCGCTGTAGTTGATCAGTTCTTTTAGGGGAACTGTTTCGGGATTATAGCTGAACATGAGTCCGCTTTTATCCTGTAAGTTGATCAGTGTCTTTTCGAGGCTGCGTTCCTCTACTTCAAAGTTGATGTGCTTTTGAAGTTTTGATTCCTGCGCCAGAAGCAGGATAGGGGAGAGTAGATAAAGAAATATTATGCTGAATTGCTTTAGCATCCTTTGCCAATTAACCTGATCGTGCTGGCTTCCTGTTCAACCTCAACATCGTAGGTGATGCGAATCACTTCAATGACCTCTTTAAGCTTTTGATTATCGAAGTCTGCACTTAATTTGCAATTCGCAAATTCCTCATTCTCAAGAACGATGTTCACACCATAGAATTCCTGTAGTGTTTTGATCACGGTATCCAGCTGGGTTTTGTTGAAGCTGAGTTTTCCGGTGAGCCATGATAGCTCATTCATGTCTTTGCTGAGCACAGTTTTGATCGACTTTTTAAGCTTGTCGTAGTTGGCTTTCTGTCCTTTCTCCAGAATCACTTGTTTGTCTTTTTTCTTTTCATCTCCTTTGTGGTAAAAGGCAACTTTTCCTTCAGAAACAAGTACCGATAAGCTGGTGTCATCAGGAATGGCACTGATCATAAAAGCGGTTCCCAATACCTGCACACGCATATCCTGAGCCTCAACAATAAACTTCTTGGATTCATCGCGTTCTACTTCAAAGAAAGCTTCACCGCTCAGTTTAACCTCGCGTACATCATCAAATACCGAACGGTATTCAAGACTGCTGTTTTCCCTCAAGTTTACCACAGAGCCATCGGGGAGTTCAAGGGATTTTGGATTGGCACCCGTCTGCACCATTTTCCATTCAAAGATCTTTGTCTCTTCCGGAACGAAGAGTTTGTCGGTCAGCTTAACGATTCCGAGAATGACCAGGAAGACAGCAGCCACTTTCCAAAAATCATTCTTAGGAGAAAAGAAAGGATTGCTCTTACGCGATTCCACTTGCTTTTCCTTTTTTGCCCGATCCATAACCCGATCAAAGGCCTTCTGGGTATTGATCTTATTCAGTTCTTTCTGATTCTCAGAAACATCCCAGATCAAGGCCATTTCCTGAAAATAAGCTTCATTTTCTGGTTTTTCAGATCGCCATTGCTGAAGCTCTCTGATCTCCATCTCATTGAGCCCACCGTCAAAATAAGCGATGATCAACCGTTCTATGTTTGGATCTGGTTTCAGCATTTCTCTTTAATGACATTTTGAGCGTGAAAAACCCCTATAAGCAGGATAAATAAGTTTTGAAGTAGGAAGAGGTTCAAACTTCTTATCTTATTCATGTCTTCTCTGATGGTCCTTAGCGCTTTCGACATTTGATTCTCAACGGTCTTCACTGAGATATTCAGTTTCTCAGCGATCTCCTGGTATTTAAGACCTTCGAATCGGCTTAGCTTGAAGACTTCCCGACATTTTTCTGGCAAGGAATTGATACTCTCTTGAAGTCTGGTATGCAGCTCTTCTTCAAAGTTGTTATCTGGCATATCTATCTCTGAGTTTGTGTGAATAAACTCAGACTCATACTTCCGCTTCACTTGTTCATGCTTACCTTGGTTGATCACAGCGTTTCTGATCATTCTGAAACAGTAGCTGAGCAATCCAGTGCTAAGCTCGATCTCTTCGCGTTTTTCCCAGAGCCTGGCCAGATTATCCTGAACCAGCTCCTCAGCTTCATCAAGATTCCCAGTCTCTTTGAGGGCAAAGCTCACGAGCGGACGATAACTATCTTCAAAGAACTGCCGAAAGCCATTTTCGTCTCCGTTCTTTAGCCAATTTATGTTTTGTGCTTTGCCCATCTTAGCTTACCAAAAGTATAATTTTGGGTCATGATTAAGCCTGAGCGCAGCCTTATTATGCTTGCTTTTATCGTCCTCTTCTCTCATCTGGCATTGCTGGTTTATTTTTATTCAGCTCATGAGCGACCATGGCTTGCCTTATTGGCTGTTGGTAAATCGGTTCCCCTGACTTATGGAGATTGCATATTTGTTCCAGCCAGTGGCTGTAATCCGGGTATGGGTACCCGAGAGCGCTTAGTAAATGCAGCCAGGTTCTACAAGGCAAAAGCCCGTCCGATATTCTTAAGTGAGGGCACTTGCTTTAAGCATGAGCGTTCAGCGTTCTTTGCCTACATCGATTCACTTGGGATTGATACCAATGACGTGTATTGGGATACCACGAGTTTTAATTCTACACAAAATGTCGCGGCTTTGAGGGCTTTTGCCAAAAAGAGAAGGATCAAGTCGGTGCTTCTCTGCACCTCTCCTTTTCATCAAAGAAGGATGATGATGTTGTTAAGAGCCGACTCAAAATTGCGCTTTAAGGTTGCTGCAATGCCTGAAAACATCGAATTGTTGAGCAGGGTTTCGCCATACCGAGAGCGCATGGACAACTATGTTTCTCAGGAATGGAAGAAGGTGCTATACCTCGGCTTTCGCGAGGCTTTTTCGCCTTCTTCG
>CBFHWY010000114.1:0-6208 GCA_965659675.1 Salibacteraceae bacterium
ATTATGTGAATATTCTAACCCGAACTTCTGACACGGCGACTATTTTTCTCGATGGAGTTCAACAAACAGCTTTTACCGTTTTTAGTGCAGATACAGACTATGCTTATGTCTCGGTCTCCGTGTCACCAGGATCTCACACACTTGTGACCAGTGGCTGCGGATTTCTGGCATATTCCATGGGTTATGGTTTTGCAGTATCCTATGCCTATGCCGCCGGCGTGCTACTAGTAGACTTTGATAATCAGGTTCAGTTTTCTAACCTCACCTCAGGTAGTGACACAGTTTGTATTAATGATAGTTTGCAATTCCAACTTGCAACATTAGGCACTCCAATATCATTTAACTGGGATTTTGGTGATGGAACAGGCGATACCTTAGCTAATCCAAAGAAGAAGTATGATACAGCTGGGACCTTCGCTTATTCGGTGATCATCGAATACCAATGCTTTGTTGATACCCTCTTCGATACATTGGAGATCACACCCTCTCCCATAGTTGACCTTGGCGGAGATACTGTGTTATGTACCAGCAATAGCATCGATCTTAATGCTGGCAATAGAGGCATGTTTCATGTTTGGTCAACTGGCAACACCTCACAAAGAATTACCGTTAGAAGGTCGGGGGTTTATTCAGTTTCAGTGACCAATGCAATTTGTTTTGATTCTGATACCATAGATGTCGATATCCCAATTAAGGGTGCGTCCTATCAGTGGTTCCCAATTGATCCCAATAAACAGAACATTTGCAGTGGAGACACGCTCATATTCTTCTCTTCCTACATTGATACACCGCTGACAAAGTTCTTTAATATGGATGATGGAAACCTTATTCCAGATGTGGATGCTGATCTCACTTATTCTTTTGCGGAGGGCGGGGAGTATATTGTCACCCTGGAAGCAGACTATTTCTGTGATGGAAGGCGTGTAACCTTTGAGTACCCTGATACGATCAATGTTTCGACTCAGCCTCAAACTGATCTTGGAGAGGATACAACCTTGTGCTTGAGGGATACATTTAGGTTGGAAGCGGGGGGACAGGCAGAGACCTATCTCTGGTCTCCCAATGGCGAAACCACTTCTTCAATAAGAGTAATTGAAACAGGATTGTATTCTGTGCTCACTGCTAATGGCTCATGTATCTCCGAGGATGAAATATTTGTTCAGGTACCTACTGAATTGACTGTACCTAATGTCTTTACCCCAGATGGTGACGGAGTAAACGATTTTTTCCGCCTTGCGGGGATCAACACTTGTCAGGATTATGAAATGAGTGTTTACAATCGCTGGGGAGAATTGATCTTCTTCACCGATATGGTGCACGGCTCAGGTTGGGATGGAAGAACATTTGCAGGACGAGAGGCAACGGAAGGCTTATACTTCTTTGTCTTACGAAGAAATGGTGAGAACTACCACGGAACCGTGAGCCTTGTGCGCTAGAAGCTCCTTTCAATGCCAATGAGCCATCTGAAGGCCAGATAGTCTGTTTGACCTGCTGGAATTCGGTTCACGAAGAGCGGAAAGTCAGCTCGAATGGTCAATGGCTTGACTTTTTCCAGCACCCAGAATTTTTTGATCGTAAAAGCTGCACCTAAGCCTGCATCAAGCCTCAGCATCTCCTGAAGGTAATCTAACTGTTCAAAATCTTCAATGAGTACCCCCGCATCGCCAAAGAGGTAGGTCGTAAGATTAAGAGCTCTTGCCAGCTTTCCTTGAACGCTGCCAAATAAACGATTGAATTCTAACTCTCCAGAAGCTGAGACACCATGCATTCCCCTATAGCCCAGGCGAACAATGCCGTCTTCATTGGTGTATGGAGCAAAATACCCATTAAATGCTCTTATGTTCATTCCTCCTCCAAACTGAAGTTGATTCAATTGATCTGAATAACCGTAAAAATCTGTTGGGAAAAAGCCAGAGGATCTCATGTACTTGTTCTCCATCATTTCCTCTGGAGAAGCTCCTGCGAGATACAATTGTGATTCAGGAGCCCAATTATCGCCTCCTCCAACTTGAGCCATTAGTCGGGTTTTGAAGTTTAGTTTCTTGCCCAGCCTATTGTCATTGCGAACATCTAGCCTTAAGAATGAGTAATTGTAATCGCTGAACAAGGCAGTGCTTCTTCCAGTCAGATCAATTTCACCTTTACCGAAGCCATACCGATAGTCGTGATTCACTCTTAACTCCGCAAAATTATTCCATCTTCCAGCTTGCCATTGATCGCTGTAGATGAGGTAGTTCAGGTCAGATTGATTTGGTCTATAAAGTACTGTAGCACTTAGGTTAATAGCTGTTTTTTGATTTGCGAAAGGAATGTTATAGGATAACTTCTCTCTCACCAAACCATCCAGAAAACGACTTTCCAATTTGATCGTAGATGATTCAATGAGGGCGTCTAGCGGAGTTTCATAGATCAGATTGTACGAAACGGGGTTCTGATCATTGACATCTTCAGGGTCGAAGAGATCAGACTGCTGACCAAAGCGGTTGTTCGCCCAAACGCTAAAATGAAATTTATGAAGATAATCAGCGAAATCTCCATTCATATGCATGCCGATCTTCAGACCGTCGTAGGCATTATACCAAAGGTCTGGCCTCACAAACAATTCATATTGCTGAAACGAAGGTCGGTTGTACAAACCATGATCGAATTTGAGGTCTAATTTATTATCAGATCGATTATTCATCTGATTTATATCTGCCATCGCTGAACTTGGGTCTATGATTACTCTTTTGATTGGAGCATTGAGACTTACTTCTGCTTTAAATTCAGGTTGAAGTTTTCCCCAACCGATCCACCGTTTGAGGCTTTTGGACTTGCTTTCCTTCTCAAACCAGGTATTAGGGATGTAGTAGTTGTAAATGCTATCATTCACATCCTCCACTTGCAGATCAATGGGCATTTGCATGGCACCCTTTCTCTTGATCTCAATTTGATAATTAGCCTTTTCATCAGATACCCTTTTGATCTTGCCCAAAGCGTAATTGATGTTTTTGGTTGACTCAAGCCATTGATCGAAGAACCAATTTAGATCTACCCCAGTGTAGTTTATGATGCTATTTCTGAAGTCATCAAAATAGGGGTGGGCAATTTTCCATTGATCGAAGTAGTGCTGCATTGCTTTTTGAAAGAGCTCATCTCCCAGCACATACTGTAAGTTGTAGAGCATGGTTGCTGTTTTATAATAGACCAGATGATAACCACCTCCGTGTCTCAACGCACCATTAAAATGATCTGAATGTGTATTTAGATAAGTGTCTCCATCTTTTAATGCATCCCTCAAATAGGCGTAATAAACAGAGTTGAAACGAACCAATCTTGGTTTCTTGAACTTTCTTTGATACCAGGATCTGTATGGCCTTTGAACGGAAGTGTCACCATCGATCTTTTCGAGTCCCCAGGCAGTGAGAAACTGGGTAAATCCTTCATCCAGACTCGCTCTGTAGGTTTCGTTATTACCAACCTGGCCGAAGAACCAATTATGTCCAACCTCATGTGTAAGAAGACCACGGTAACCAGGATCTGCACCACCATCAAGGGTTAACATCGGATACTCCATTCCATCTCTGGCATCGGCAACGATCATTTTGGGATAGACATACTTTCCGAAGTCTTCAGAAAAGGTCTTTATGATCTTCGCAGTATACTCTGCGGCGTTTTGCCAGCCTGCCGCATGGGGCTCCTGACAAAGTGAATAACATTTAATGCCGTTCCATTCTGCCTCTCCAATGCGATAATTGGGATCTGCTGTAAAGGCAAAATCATGGACATTCTCAGCATGATATTTCCAGGTCTTCTTTTTTGTGCTATCATATTGAATGATCACACTTGGCGCTGAATTCCAGACTTTGTCCTTGAAGTTTTTAATGTCGAGCTTCTTCCTTAAATCTGAGGGCAGTACTTCCTTTCGGTTGAGCAGAAAACCGGTTGCTCCCACCACATAATTGTCGGGAAAGGTGAGCTCAACATCGAAAGTTCCAAAATCCCCATAAAATTCCTTTCCGAGATGTTGATCGGTGGTCCAGCCAAATTTTCTATCGTACACGCAGATCCTCGGATACCAATGTACGCCATCATAGTGCCTCGATCCGAAACTATCGAATACCTTCATTCTCCTCCGCACATTTCCGCCATCGTCGAAATAGGTCTTAAAGTCCATGCTGATGTTTATGCTCGCTCCAGGCAGCAGTGGTTCATTGAGGTACACCTTTAGGATCGTATTATCAAGCTCTGTTTTTGGTGTGTAGCTGTCAACTTTAAGATCACTGATTACAGTTCCCAGACCTTGAGATTCATATCTACCGTACTTCGTTTTTCTACCATTTTCTTTTTGGAGCATATCATAATATGAGCCCGGTTGAAAGGCATTTTGATAAAGGTGGAAGTACAGATAGTTTAGCGTATCTGGAGAGTTATTGGCATAGGTCAGCACTTCACTTGCTGATATGATATCACTTTCGGCACTGATCTCCGCATTGATCATGTAATGCACATCCTGCTGCCAGTATGCTTTATGCGGTTTTTTGTTTCGCCAGTAGTTGGGGTTATCAGGGTGAGTATAGGAATTGTACTTGCTTTTTGGATTGTATGGAGGAATGCTCTGGGCTTGAACAAATCCAGGAATCATAAGGCAAAGAATCAAAACACCTGATAGAGATCTCATATTTCCGCTTTTAAGCTTAAGTCTAAACTTTTGATCTGATGCGTGAGGGCTCCCACAGAGATATAATTCACGCCACATTCGGCATAATCCCTTACATTCTCTAAGCGGATACCTCCGCTGCTCTCAGTTTCAAATTTACCATCAATTAATTTGACGGCTTCTCTAGTTTGTTCGAGATTAAAATTATCGAGCATGATGCGATGGCATTTCCCGTTGTCAATAGCAGCTTTAACCTCCTCCAAATTTCTTGCTTCTATTTCTACAGAGAGCTTCAGATTTTTAGATTTTAGATATTGATCGACCTGATCTAGGGCTCTTGAAACTCCTCCGCAATAATCGATGTGATTATCCTTTATCAGGATCATATCAAAAAGACCAAAGCGATGATTGTGTCCGCCCCCTATGTTCACAGCGATCTTTTCGAGCAGACGTAAATTCGGAGTGGTCTTTCGTGTGTCCAGTACTTTGGCTCCGGTTCCTTTTATTGCATCAGCGAACTTCCTTGTCAGCGTGGCAATTCCACTCATTCGCTGTACATAATTAAGTGCCAGGCGTTCGGCTGTAAGAAGTGATCGTGCTGGACCTTTTATGATTGCCAGATTATCCCCAGGCTTAATGGGGTCTCCCTCATTCTTGAGATGAAGAAAGTCTACCTTATCGTCGTACAATAAAAACACACGCTTTGCAATGTCAATTCCTGCAAGTGTTCCTGTATCCTTTGAGATCAATGTGGCTTCGCCATTTTGGTCGGCAGGTATGGTGGCGATTGAAGTGAAGTCACCTTTTCCGATGTCTTCGGTCAGGGCCATTCTTATATGTTGATCGATGTAAGCTTGCATGATAATGTATTATTGCATTGCGAATTAGGCCAAAAAAATGAGGGCATGAAGGTAGCACTTCTTTGTTTGGGAAAGACCAATAAATTGTATGTCCAGAATGGATTATTGGAATTTGAGAAGCGCCTAAGGCGCTATTGCGACTATGAACGCATTGAATTGAAAGACCTTTCAAAGTCGATGAAACCTGACTTGCTCAAGCAAGAAGAGGCGAAGCAAATTCTCGCTAAATTGAAGCCAAATGACAGCCTGGTGCTTCTGGATGAGAAAGGAAAGAGCTTTACATCCAGAGCCTTTGCCAAACAAATTTTGACACTATCGGAGTCGACCTCTGGACGATTGGTCTTTGCTGTTGCGGGTGCCTACGGAGCTGGAGAAGAATTAAAGAATAGGGCAAAATTGATGCTGAGTTTATCGGAGATGACCTATTCACACCAACTCATACGTTTAATATTTGTCGAGCAGCTCTATCGGGCCTTCGCGATCATCAACAATCATCCCTATCACAATGATTAGTCATTGTGAAGATTTTGTTCCCACTTCCATGCACTTTCCATCATTTCTTGCAGGCTGTATTTAGGTTTCCAGCCTAGCTCATTTAGCGCTTTGTTGCTGTCTGAATAAATGGCAGCTACATCTCCCTCACGTCTTGGGCCCATATCGTATTTCAATTCGATACCTGAGACTTTTTCAAAAGCATGAATGGCTTCAA
>CBFHWY010000115.1:0-5774 GCA_965659675.1 Salibacteraceae bacterium
ATCTTTATTGTTTCGCCCACACTAAATTGTCCTATATCAGGCTCTTCCTGACCCATGATCATCCTGAAGAGGGTGGTCTTTCCAGCGCCATTTGGACCAATGATCCCAACGATTCCAGCAGGAGGCAGCTTGAAGTTGAGTTCTTCATAAAGCAACTTATCACCATAGGCTTTGGAAACTCCTTCTGCATTGATCACATTATCACCCAGTCTGGGACCAGGTGGAATATAGATCTCAAGATTCTTTATTTGCTCTTTGCCTTCTTCGCTGAGCATTTTTTCGTAGTTACTCAAACGGGCTTTTGACTTTGCCTGGCGAGCTTTTGGAGACATTCGAACCCATTCCAATTCGCGTTCGAGTGTTTTCTTCCGTTTGCTTTCCTCTTTTTCCTCTTGAGCCAGCCGTTTTGATTTTTGATCAAGCCAACTTGAATAATTTCCTTTCCAGGGGATGCCTTCTCCTCGATCCAATTCCAGAATCCATCCTGCAACATTATCAAGGAAATAACGGTCGTGAGTCACCGCGATCACCGTTCCCTTGTATTCCTGCAGGTGATGCTCCAACCATAATACCGATTCGGCATCGAGGTGGTTAGTGGGCTCATCGAGCAAGAGGATGTCTGGCTGTTGAAGTAATAGTCGGCATAAGGCAACCCTTCTTCTTTCTCCTCCAGAAAGATTTTTTACAGACTTATCACCATCTGGGGTGCGAAGTGCATCCATGGCGATCTCCAACTTGGTGTCGATCTCCCAGGCATTCGTAGCATCGATCCTCTCCTGGAGCTCAGATTGCCTGGCCATCAGCTTCTCCATTTTGTCGGGATTCTCATAAACTTCAGGTAAGCCAAAATCATTGTTGATCTTTTCGTACTCTGCCAGAAGGTCGACCGTTTCCTGCACTCCTTCTTTTACGATCTCGATGACCGTTTTATCATCATCCAAATGGGGCTCCTGTTCCAGAAAGCCAACACTATATCCAGGTGAAAAAGCGATGTCGCCCTGATAACTCTTATCAACCCCGGCAATGATCTTTAGCAAGGTGGATTTACCTGAACCATTCAGACCGATGATACCGATCTTGGCTCCATAGAAAAAGGACAGGTATATATCTTTGAGGATCTGTTTGTTAGGTGGAATGGTTTTACCCACACCACTCATTGAGAATATTACTTTTTTATCGTCGGCCATGTTCTGTTTTGTAAGTCGACAAAGTAAGGAGAATTTGTGTTAGCTGCAAGGCCTGAGATACAAGACACAAGACGCAAGACGCAAGACACAAGACACAAGACGCAAGGCACAAGACACAAGACGCAAGGCACAAGACACAAGATGCAAGACACAAGATGCAAGACACAAGATGCAAGACACAAGATGCAAGACACAAGGCGCAAGACACAAGGCGCAAGACACAAGGCGCAAGACACAAGGCACAAGGCACAAGACCCAAGGCACAAGACCCAAGGCACAAGACCCAAGGCACAAGACCCAAGGCACAAGACCCAAGGCACAAGACACAACGCGCTAGTTGCAAGATGAAACAATAAAAAACTGCTAACCCCTGACCCCTAACCCCTGACCCCTAACCCCTGACCCCTAACCCCTGACCTCCGACTCTTCATACTTTGTGAATAATACTCCTCATCAGTGGATTGGATGGCCTTTATTTCTTCCTAAATTTCAACTTGCTATGCAGGTCGACTTTATGGTTTGAGATAGTCGATCTAAGTGTTAATTATTCAATCTTTTAGCGATTTATGTTCCTAATCTTCGATACTGAAACCACTGGTTTACCAAAGAATTATAACGCTCCGGTAAGCGATTCGGAGAATTGGCCTAGAATGGTTCAGATCGCCTGGCAGCTGCACGACCTCAATGGGGACCTAGTTGAGGCAAAGAATTATATCATCCAACCGGAAGGCTATACGATTCCCTTTAATTCTGCCAAAATTCATGGTATTACTACCGAAAAGGCCCAAGAAGAAGGAATTCCTCTTGAAGAGGTTCTGGACATCTTCAATGATGCATTATCGAAGACCACCGTTGTAGCCGGTCACAATATTGAGTTTGATATCAATATCGCCGGGGCAGAATATTTCCGAAAACAAAAAGACACGAATCTCCTCGAGCTGGCCAGTTTGGATACCAAGGATGAATCTACTGAGTATTGCGCAATTCCCGGAGGTCGGGGTGGAGGCTTTAAGTGGCCGACACTCACTGAACTCCACAAAAAGCTTTTTGGAGAGGGATTCGACGAGGCACATAATGCCGCAGCAGACGTAGTTGCTACCACACGATGCTTTTTGGAACTGGTACGACTGGGCATAGTGAAGGAAAGTACCATGGGTCTGGAGCCAGGTACACTTAAGGAATTCAAGGAGCGAAATCAGAAGCCCATCGAGGGAATCGATCTGGAGATTGAAGAACAAAGTGGTTCAAAAGCGCCAATCGTTGACACACCAGACCTCAGTGATGAATCAATTACTACAGATGCTGCCTATGTGCATTTGCATAATCACAGTAAGTACTCAGTGCTCCAGAGCACAACAGATATTCCTGCTTTGGTCCAAAAGGCCAAAGAAGATGGAATGCCTGCGGTTTCTCTGACCGATCACGGAAACATGTTTGGAGCTTTCCTTTTTGTGAGAGAGTGTTTGATCAATGATATCAAACCTGTCGTTGGCTGTGAACTCTATGTCGCTCAAGATCGAACGAAACATAAATTCACCAAAGAGAATCCAGACCGACGTTTTAATCAGGTCTTTTTAGCAAAGAACAAGGAGGGTTATCAAAATCTGATCAAGCTCTGCTCAATTGGATATACCGAAGGATATTACGCTGGATACCCAAGGGTAGATAAAGAGGTCATCGAAAAGTATAAAGACAACCTGATCGCATTAAGTTCAGGCTTGTATGGAGAGATAGGCAATCTTATTCTCAATGTTGGGGAAACTCAGGCAGAAGAAGCTTTTCAATATTGGCATGAGCTCTTTGGAGAAGATTTCTATGTGGAGTTGGTCAGACACGGACTGGAAGAAGAGGAACACATGAATCAGGTCCTCATCGGCTTCTGCAAGAAGTATGGGGTCAAGTATTTTGCTTCCAATAACGCTTATTATCTCGATAAAACGGATGCCAATGCTCACGATATTCTGCTTTGCGTAAAAGATGGAATGAAGCAAAGTGACCCGATCGGCCGGGGGAGGGGATTCCGTTTCGGCATGCCCAATGATGAATACTACTTCAAATCTCAGAACGAGATGAAGAAGCAATTCACAGACCTTCCTGAGGCCATCGATAGCATCACTGAGATCATTGACAAGGTTGAGCCTTATGAACTTAAACGAGATATTCTCCTTCCAGCCTATGAGCTTCCTGAAGGTTTTGATACTCAGGATGATTATCTGCGCCACCTCGCATATGAAGGAGCAAAAAATCGCTATAAAGAGATCACAGATGAGGTGAGAGAGCGGCTCGATATGGAACTGAAGGTCATCAAGGACATGGGTTTTCCCGGTTATTTCCTCATTGTTCAGGATTTCACTTCCTACGCAAGGAATCATGGAGTTTCGGTGGGTCCAGGCAGGGGTTCAGCTGCAGGTTCAGCAGTGGCCTATTGTATTGGGATCACCAATATTGACCCTATCAAGTACAAACTCCTTTTTGAGCGATTCCTGAATCCAGAAAGGGTGAGTATGCCCGATATTGATATCGACTTTGATGACGAAGGCCGTCAAAAGATCATCGATTACGTAGTTGACAAATACGGAAAGGAACAGGTTGCCCAGATCGTTACCTATGGCTCAATGGCGGCCAAGTCGGCCATACGTGATGTGGCCAGAGTGATGGATTATCCCCTTCCGGAAACTGACCGTATAGCTAAACTGGTTCCCGATTTTCAGAGTTTAAAGAAGATTCTCCATGCTGATAACAAAGACCTATCGCGCAAGCTGAACAGCGATGAAATGTCGCAAGTGAATGAGCTGAGAAAGATCGTTGAAGATGGGAGTGAAGCTTCAGAATTGGTGAAGCAAGCTGAGATCCTTGAGGGATCGCTGAGGAATACAGGGATTCATGCCTGTGGAGTGATCATTACCCCTGAACCATTGGACAGCTTGATTCCGGTTGCAGTAGCAAAGGATGCCGAGCTTTTGGTCACTCAATTCGACAATAAAGTCGTTGAGGATGCCGGAATGCTGAAGATGGACTTTCTTGGTCTGAAGACCTTGAGTATCATTAAGCATGCAGTGAAACTCATCAAAGAACGTCATGGGGTTGAGATCGATCCAGATGCAATTCCCCTGGATGATGAAAAGACATACGAGCTTTATCAGCGGGGCGAAACAAATGGAACATTTCAGTTTGAGTCTGCTGGAATGCAAAAGCACCTCAAGAACCTCAAGCCGAGTAATATTGAGGATCTTATTGCCATGAATGCTTTGTTCCGTCCGGGGCCAATGCAGTTCATCGATACCTTCATCGCCAGAAAACACGGTAGGGAAGAAGTAGAATATCCGCACCCCCTTTTGGAGGAGATCCTAAAAGATACCAATGGGATCATGGTCTATCAGGAGCAGATCATGCAGACAGCACAGATACTTGGAGGTTACTCGCTTGGACAAGCCGACTTACTCAGACGTGCTATGGGTAAGAAGAAGATGGATGTGATGGCCGAACAAAAGGAGGTATTTCGCGAGGGTTGCGAGAAACACCATCAAATTCCTGCCGAAAAGGCCGATGAGATCTTTGATATCATGGCAAAATTTGCGGAGTACGGATTCAATAGATCCCACTCAGCGGCATATTCCGTAGTCGCTTTTCATACGGCCTACTTAAAGGCTAATTACCCGGCAGAATATATGGCCTCAGTGCTTACCAACAACATGAACGACCTCAAGAAGGTGACCTTTTTTATGGAGGAATGCCGACGCATGGGTGTGAAGGTTTTAGGTCCTGACGTCAATGAGTCACACTACGATTTTGTAGTGAACAAAGAAGGGGTGGTCCGATTTGGTTTAGGCGCGATCAAAGGAGTAGGTGGTGGAGCTGTTGAAGCCATTGTTCACGAGAGAAAGGAAGGCGGCGAGTACAGTTCGATCTTCGACCTCACAAAACGTGTTGATCTGAAGTCGGTGAATAAGAAGGCTGCAGAGAACCTGGTACTTGGAGGTGCCATGGACTCCTTTGAGAAAAACAGGGCACAATATTTTCAGGAGGATAATGGGATGACTCAAATAGAAAAAGCCATGAAGTTCGGTGCCTCATATCAAATTCAGCAAAATAGTTCTCAGGTCTCACTCTTTGGCGAGAGCATTGAGGAAGAGATCAATGAGCCAGAGATCCCGGAATGCGAAGACTGGGGCACCTTAGAGGAATTATCCCGTGAAAAGGATGTGGTTGGTATTTTCATTTCAGGTCATCCTTTGGACGATTTTAAGATCGAGCTAAATAGCTTTTGTACACCTGGTTTTAATTTGGGCTTCCTCAGCGATATGAAAGTGCACGACGGAAGAGAGTTTCGATTTGGGGCTATTGTGAGCAAAGCTGAACATCGCACATCCAAGACCGGAAAACCTTATGGTGTACTTACCTTAGAAGATTATGAGGATTCACATGAATTCATGTTGTTTGGGGAGGATTACCTGAAATTCAAGAATTATTTGAGTCCGAATTACTTCCTCTATTGCACAGGAAGGGTGAGCTACAACCAATATCGAAATGATTATCGCTTCATCTTCAGTAACATGGAACTCCTGAATGAGCTGCTGAATAAGAAGA
>CBFHWY010000116.1:0-5709 GCA_965659675.1 Salibacteraceae bacterium
AAAGTCATCGGATTATATATACCACTGCAATACCACTCCCAAGCGGACCGATCAAGGTAAATTGGACAGCTTATGAAGGTTTTGAGCCCGTGCGATACAATGTTTATAGAAGTACTGATGGTGGAGCCTTCCAACTCATCAATGTGGTTGGCCCATTCCAAACCACCTATTTTGACGCGAATTATGCAAAATCGAGCAGCAGCTTGAGATATCTTGTTTCTGCCGAAGCGCCAGAGGCATGCAATGGGCAAAACCTATCCTTCTCGAACAAATCATTGAATGTATGGTCCTTGAATACTGGAACAAGTAATTTCAATATTGATCAACATTTGAGCCTGTTCCCGAACCCATCCTCTGGTCTGGTTAAGCTTCGATATAGCGGTTTGGATGGCTCTGTGGGGATCAGGATCACCAATTCAACTGGACAGCTTGTATTTGAAAAAGCCATGGAGGCAAACGGTAGAGGTGTTGAGCAAATGGATCTACGAAACCTGGCCAGTGGGCTTTATCAGGTTCAGGTTACTGCTGAAAGTGGTATGAGCATTATTAAATTGCAATTTACAAAATGAGATTGATCTATTCGATCATATTACTCATTTCCATGAGCCTTGCCTTCAAGGTAAATGCGAGTTGTGATAGTACGGCCTCGATCGGTTCTATCTCCAATGTCTGTTTGAATAGTGATACCATTACTATTGGTGGTGCTTTCCCAGGAGGAGGTTATTTTTTTGGAACTGGTATTCTGGATAGTTCTGGGAGATTTCTAGCTGCGATACCTGGTATAGGACAAACTACCGTGAGTTATGTCTACACCGATTCATCGGGCTGCTCCGATACTGCTTCTCAAAGCTTTAATGTAGATGCTTTGCCTACGATCAGTTTGACGGCTTACGACACGCTCTGTTTAAATGATCCAGTAACTACCTTGACTGCTGGATCTTCAAGTTCAAGTGGATTTGGAGTTTATACGGGAAATGGAATTACTGGTAATGACCAATTTAATCCTTCTTTAGCAGGAGCTGGAACCACCAACATTACCTATAGCTTCACGGATAGCACCACAACCTGCTCCAAAGACACTAGCGCTAACATTTTTGTCGAAAGCCTTCCATCAGTGAGCTTCTCATCAATAAGTGACCTATGTTTAGGTAATGATACTGCCCTTCTCAGTGGTGGAAGTCCAGCAGGAGGTATTTATTTTGGAGAAGGGGTACTTTCGGATAGCTTGAATTACCTGCCAGATTCTGCTGGTATTTTCAATCTTACCTATCGCTATGTTGACAATACAACGGGTTGTTACAACACTGCAAGTCAAAATTTGAGGGTGAGGTCTTTACCAAGTGTGACCTTAAACAGTCTTTCAGCTCTATGCCTGAATGATTCAGCTGTTCAACTGAATTCGGGAAGCCCTTTGGGAGGAGATTATTGGGGCAGTGGAATTACCGATTCTTCAGGGACTTTTTCACCCGCCAATGCCGATACCGGATCTCATGTGATCTATTACAGATATACAGATGGTTTTGGATGTTCTGGGCTTGATTCATCAAACCTTACAGTGAATAGCTTGCCACAAGTGAGCTTAAGTGCACTTGGTGGAATTTGTGCAAACGCCTCACCAATCAGCCTTAATCAGGGTTCTTCACCGGCTACTGGAACTGGTCTTTATTCTGGAATGGGTGTATTGTCAGGTATTTTTTACCCTTCTATGGTTGGAGCAGGATATAATACTATCAGCTATACCTTTACTGAAACTGCAACGAGCTGCAGCAATACAGTAACAGATTCTATAGAGGTCTTTACAATACCCACGATCAGCGCAGTTACTCAAGATGACTTTTGTGAGAATGACGAACCAGACACATTAAACTTCCCTTTACCTGCGGGTGGAAAATTCTACGGAACTGGAGTCCTTGCAGATTCACTGCGCTTTGATGCGGATGTTTCAGGCCTTGGGATCTTTAACTTAAACTATCGCTACACTGATTCTAACTCTTGTTCCAATACGAGTGCAATTACTGTAGTTGTGAATGCCAAACCCACTCCAACAGTAGCGAGTCAATTGGACTATTGTGCATCCGATACGGCTTTTGCAATATCTGGTCAAAATCCAGTTGGAGGCAGTTTTAGTGGTACTGGAATAACGGGAAGTGGTACAAAGTTTTCCCCAGTGCTGGCAGGTGCAGGAAATTGGAATCTCACTTACACATACACTAACAGCAATTCATGTACAGACAGTACTTCCTTCAACATAAAAGTAAATGCAGAACCCGTTTTATCCTTTAGTAGCATTCCAGATTATTGCGAAGATGCGGGACAACAGGATCTTTCACTATTGGTAAGTGCTGATTCATCTGGCAATGGAGTATTCTCGGGTCAGGGTATGTTGAATGATGATATTTTCTCTCCGAATCAAGTAGGAGGAGGGACCTATGGCCTTCAGTATCTCTACACTGACATTAATGCCTGTCAGGCTGATAATCAGATAAATATTAGCGTTTTCGATAAGCCAAATTTAAGTTTAAGTCCGTTTGCAAACTATTGTATTGATGCAGGGATTGACACCCTTGATCAGGCGAATATTTCAGGAGGCAGGTACTTTGGAAATGGTATCAGTTCCGATTCGATCTTTGATCCAGCATCAGCAGGGATAGGTACCCATACGATCTCATTCACCTTTATAAATTCAAATTCATGCAGTGATACAGTCTCCAGAGATATTGAAGTATTTGGCCTTCCAACTGCAAACTTTAGCCTTGCGAGTAGCGTATGTGAAAATGGCTTCCCACGAAATCTTTCTGGGAGTCCGTCTGGGGGTACTTTTAGCGGTTCTGGGGTCTTCAACTCTGTTTTTTACCCAGATAGTGTGAGCCCTGGGAATTATGATATTGTCTATGAATATACCGATACCAATAGCTGTAGTGCATCTGATACCAATACGATCACTGTTCGATCGGCTCCAAATGTGAGTATTTCTGCCATTCCAGATGTGTGCTACGATCAGGGACAGCTAAGTTTAAGTCAGGGGACTCCTACTGGGGGAGTATATAGCCTCAAGGGAGTTCCAGGTGCTTTTAATGGTAATACACTGGATCTCTATACTGCAGGTTCAGGAACTTTTCAGGTTGTCTATTACTACATATCTGCCAATCTATGTGTCGATACCGCCAAAGGAACCATCACTATTGACCCACAACCAAATGTAGGCTTGAGCTTAAGACCTTCAGTTTGTGAAAACAATGGAAGCTTAAACCTTAATGGTGGTTCGCCGGCAGGAGGTAGTTATTTTGGTAATGCCGTTAACGGGTCAAGTTTTGATCCTTTGATTGCCGGGCAGGGAAGTCACAGTATTTCATATACTTATACAGATTCAAAAGGCTGCAAGGATACAGCTAGTTCATCCATTCAGGTGGATCCTGCTCCGGTAGTGAGTTTAGGCTCGATTCCTGTATTGTGTGAAAATAGTCAGCCGATTAGCTTAAGTCAGGGCACGCCTGCAGGAGGTACGTACTCTGGTGTGCCAGGGATTATTGCGGGGAATCTGTATCCGAGTTTAGCCGGTGCCGGAAACTTCTCCTTAAATTACAACTTCACCAATGGATTTGGCTGTAGCAATAGTGATACAAGTATTGTTGTGATCAACGCTAAGCCATCTGTAAACATTGCCTCACAATGGACAAGCTGTGCAGGTAAGGATTCTATATTGCTCACCGGAGGTACGCCCGCTGGGGGCATATATCTCGGTAATTATGTTGATACCAATGATTTTTTCTATCCAGATTCAAGTGGGGTAGGAGCCTTCCCGGTTTCATATGAGTATACTGATACAAATCAATGCAGCAATACAGCAACTCAGTTGATGATCGTTAACCCCCTTCCCTTTGTGGGCTTCAGTAGCTTAAATGATCGATGCGTAAAGGATGCACCATTTTTCATTACCGGAGGCTTTCCCTTTGGTGCTGGAGGAAGGTATCGAGGAAATGCCGTGGACTCTGCCGGAATTTTCAATCCACAAGTGGCTGGAGTTGGTGCGGATACCATATGGTATATATTCACTGATGCTAATGCTTGTAGCGACTCCACATATCAAGAGATCAATGTATTTGGCTTACCTCAGCTAAGTGCA
This sequence comes from Salibacteraceae bacterium, assembly GCA_965659675.1. GTDB lineage: Bacteria > Bacteroidota > Bacteroidia > Flavobacteriales_G > Salibacteraceae > CBFHWY01. The sequence goes on from CBFHWY010000116.1 coordinate 4,124, forward strand.
CAAGCAATACCTAATATTTGTGCTGAAAGTGACCCCATTTCCCTGAACTTTGTGAGCCCTGGTGGTGGATCTTATTCAGGTTTAGGTGTGGTCGGAAATCAATTCTTTAGCACCATTGCTGATACTGGAGTGCATCAAATAAGCTATCAATATACTGATAGTAATTCCTGTGTGAGTGACACGAGCTTGCTTGTTCAGGTGAACAGCTTACCCGACTCCAGAGTTAGTCAAGATACTAGCGTCTGCAAGAATACAGAACTGGAGCTTTTTGTTAGAGGAGGAGCGACTTACCGATGGGAAAATGGTTCAGAGGAAAGTGAGATCAACGTGATAGTGGATTCAGATGAAAGTTTTAGAGTAACCGTTACATCTCCAAAGAACTGCGAAAGAGTTCATGATATTGAGGTATTCCTATTTGATACACTGAACATCAGGAGTAATGTGAGTATTGCCGATTGCGGTGAGAACAATGCTTCTGTCTCTTTGAATGTAAGTGGAGGAAAGTTCCCTTATCGTTTCGAGTGGAACACTGGCCAGGAAAATTCAAATCTTTCTAATCTGAGATCAGGCATCTATGTTGTTACTGTGAGCGATCAGAATCAGTGTGAGGAAAAGCGTGTGATCAGCATCAACGATAGAAATGCTCCGCAGATCAGTCTCGATAGCTTGATCCGACCTAGCTGTTTTGGAAGGGAAGATGGCTACCTCAAAGTATCTGCTCCGAATGCGGTCTCATTTCAATGGTCAAACTTTATAACAGGATCAGAATTGACAGGTTTATCTGCGGGTAGCTACCTTGTGGAGGCCACAGATTCAAACAATTGTCGATCATTTGAACGTTTTGAATTGGGTGAGGAAGAAGAGATCAAACTGGATTTTGATCTTTACCAACCGGGTTGCGGACAGAATGACGGATCCATATTTGTCAAAGCCACTGGTGGTCAAGGTGGCTTTAGCTACGTTTGGAACACTGGATCTCAAAGTGATACCTTAGCTTCAGTAGGCTCTGGGCGCTATAGCATTACAGTTACTGATCAGGCAAATTGTGTGGAAACAGAAGAACTGAGTCTGAGTGATTGGGGTGCACCAACCGTAAGCCTGGACTCCCTGGTAGACCCACTGTGTGGTCAAGATAATGGAATCATCTCGGTAACATTGTTGGATACATTACCTGCGACGTTATCATGGAGTAATTCTTCAAATTCAAGTCTTATTTCAGGTCTTGCTGCTGGAAACTATACTTTAAGTGTTACAGATCAAAATAATTGCCGTCTGGTTAGGGCTTACGATCTCCAAACTGCGGCACCTGATGTTCCAGAAATTTGTTTGGTGAGTTCCGATACTTCCAGTAATTTGAATATGGTGTATTGGGATGCTTCTGCCAGCGTTAGTAATTCATGGGAGCTGTATCGAAGCTCGAGTCTGAATTTGAAGCCAGATCATCTTGCATCCTTGAGTGCCAGCCAACAATCCTACAGTGATTCACTGTTTGGTTCAGTTCACCGATCAACTTCATACCAATTGAGATCATCCAGCAATTGTTTTGTGGAGTCTGGGTATTCCGCTGCTCATAAAACTGTTTTCCT
>CBFHWY010000117.1:0-5670 GCA_965659675.1 Salibacteraceae bacterium
CATTATACCATTTGAACACCTTTTTTGCATCCGATGGGTAAACGCGATCTTCATCTACTTCCTCCAACATCAGGCAGAAAAGATCCATGATCTCCTCATTGTTCTTGGGGATATCCATCGCCTCTCCCTTTCGGTATTCAAATATACTTTGCATGACCTCATCCAAAGGGATATCCCTTTCAGCTCCGTAGATACTAATCTCGCTCAATAAACTCAGCTGGTGATGAGGGTATGCAGGAAAACGTTTTCCGTCGGTCATGCTCTCAACCAGAACACCATTCTTCATCTGGCCAACAACTTCATAAAGTCCGGGTTTGCCCCCTATTGATAATACCTTAGAAAGATCCATTCAATCGAATTTGTGGCGAAAGTAAGATTATCTCCATTTCTTGCGAGCTATTTGATCACTAGCTTCTGAAAATACTGGGCAGACGCAGCATAAATCTCAACCAGATAAACCCCAGCCTTTACTTCGCCTAGATTCATTTTATACAAACGACCATTCACCTCTGAAGGTTGGGCTATCAGGACCGTACGCCCGTCTAGTGCACGTATGACCACTTCATTGATGCGTTCAGCTTTTATGAAAAGCTGACCTTCAGATGGATTTGGGTACATGCTGATACTTTGCTGTTCTGAATTCACTAAGCCGGTTGGAGGTGCGCCATTAAAATATTCGTAGATCATATCAGCCTGATCTTTTAACGAATCAAGTGACCTGGCAGCATGTAAAGCAAAACGCAGAGAAATATCATTTCCGGGTGAAATTGATAGCGGACCAGCTGTTAAAAACTGAAAAACATCGGTACCTCCACTGCTTAATCCTGCGGCTGGTTTTGATCCGCTAAGCACATGATATTTGTCGATCTCAGTAAAGCCATTGTTGTCATCTATCTCCACTCCATTTTCACCTCCCGCTTCTGCCGAAATACTGTAGACCCTCAATCGATCTTCGAGGTCCAAGAGCTGAAGACCCAGATAAATACCCTGGTCGCTGCTTTCATCTGAGTAAGTATATGCCAGGTAACGCTGTCCATCGAAGTTTGCTTTGTTCTTTTGGTAATCACCAATGTCAAAGTCTGCCGCCTGTGCTACATAAAATGAATCGAGTCCTGGTGTACCAGGGGCAGCACTTATGGTGTATTCAATGACTATGGTGCCATCGATCCCAGTACTATCTTTCGCGTACACCTTTTGCTGTACCTCCAGTCCAAAAGCATTGCTTGCAGTACCATCATCAAAATGACAAACCGCCAAAGCTTCCTCGTTCTTTAGAGGTCGCCAGGCTTCTTTGATCCTCCAGTCTGTTTGTCCAATATCTCCCGGACCTCTAAGCCGATCAAACACCCTGATACCGCCACTTGACTCACGCATGGCGACCACAAATCCGCCTTCGTAAAGCAATGAAGCCCCTGACTCATAGATCAAGCCCAAGCCTTCGGTTTCTGGATAGACATTGTAGCCCAACATCCCATGTGAGGAAAACGTGGTTTGCAGCTTATTCTCTCTTACATTGAGGTAATTAGTATTGATATCAAGTGAAATCCCTTTCCTGACCTGCTTAGAGCCATCACTTAAACTCAATTCCAGCTCTGCTTTGGTGTTGGTTGGAGCTTGTTTGACTACAATGCGAAAAAGCCCATTGAAGCTTTGCTCAACACCTTGAGGCGTAGTAGCGATCTGATAAACAGAATCGATGACTTCCAGATAAGATGAGCTGCTTGAAATTGATAATGTCAAATTTGAACTGGAAGCGAGTAGACTGGTCAGGTTGAAAGAAAGTCTCAAGGTATCGTTCTGTTCAAACCGCTCATCATCCCTATCGCTCAGGACCAGATCCTGGAGATACCAAACAGCCCCTGAATGACTCAAGGCAGCCTCAACATTCAAGATTCCATTGCCCATCTTATTGTAGTATGCGTTGTTTACAGGTGTAGAAGGAATAGTATCGCTGCTTTGCTTGAGCACTTCTTTGATCTCAATGGGACTGTAGTTTGGAAAATGACTTTTAAGCAAAGCTGCCGCAGCACTTACCAAGGGGGTAGACATCGAAGTTCCTGAACGAGTGTTGTAGCTACTTCTGCTTGTGGTTGAAAGAAGCGCTATGCCCGGAGCGGCAATGTCCATGTAAAGCCCATAGTTCGAAAGTCCTGCTTTTTGATCTGCAGCATCACTCGCAACTACGGCCATCACCTCTTCATAGGCAGCCGGAAAATAGGGGTCCTCTGAACTTTCATTACCTCCGGCTGCCACAATCAGCGCGCCCTGTGAAGTTGCGTAGCGAACTGCATCCTTTCCAAGAAAACTCGGATAATAAGCTCCCCAGGAACAGTTGATGATATCTGCGCCGTGATCGGCAGCATAGATGATCGCCTCATAACCATGGCTCACTTCTATTCTTTTTCCAGCAAGCAAGGGCATGATCTTACACCCGAAGGCTAATCCAGCTACTCCGATCCCGTTGTTTGCTTCAGCAGCAGCCAGGCCTGCTACATGAACTCCATGGTCACTATCGGTGTATTCCACATTATTGTTGTTATCCACCAAATTCCATCCCTGATAATTATCGATATAGCCGTCGCTATCATCATCCAGACCATTAATCGGGTCTGCACTATTCACAGCTATTTGATTTTCGAGATCTGGATGATTCAAGGCAATTCCAGCATCTACAATGGCAATAAGCACATTTGAGTCTCCTCTTTCAATGTCCCACGCAGCAGGTGCACTGACCTGGTTAAGGTAGTTCTGATTGGAGAAAGAGGGATCATTTGGAGTATAGGCTAATCTCGCCAGATATCGGGGTTCACAATATTCTAGATAGGGGCTGGACTTCAGCTTCTTCAGCAACTTTTGAATGTTGGATGATTGTGGAAAATTCAATTGATGAATTCTGTCCAGACCAAGGTTTTGATCTCCTCTGGCCACGGGCTGGTGAGCTGGAAAAAGCCTTTCTAAGTCATAAACAGCAGGATCGAGTTTTAATTCACTCAAGAGTTCTTGCTCGCTCTTCTGGGCAGCAGACTCTTTAAACTTGACTATAAGCTGACCCTCAAGCCAATCTTGTGCCTGAAGTAAAACAGGAAAGCAAAAAGCAATTAGAATGATCAGTACACGAGCCACTTCAATCGAATTTCAGTATCATCTGAATAGCGCAATTGTACGAAATATAGGCCTTTGTCCACACTGCCCAGGTCTAACTTCATGTAAGAGGAAGCAGGGATATGTTCAACGGTGCGGCCACTTGCATCAAATATGCTGACAGCTTTGGGAGCTTCCAGGCTCTGCAAATAGGAGATACCAGAACTTGGATTGGGGTAAAGGCTTATTCCAGCCTGCAACTGCGATTCTAAACCAGTTATTCTCGGGCAATATTTCGTTGTTATTTGAATTTGATCACTTGCCTTACATGAATTTGAATCGGTGACCGTCACCTCATATGTGCCAAAGCCACTATGCACTCTGACGGCCAGTGTTGAACCGTCAGACCACTCATATTTATCGAATCGTCCAGGGAAAAGCTGAATGGATTCACCCTGTCATATGGTGGTGTCAGCTCCAAGTTCTGGTGTAGGTAAAGGAAACAGCTCTTGAATGCGGATACTATCCCGCCAAATGCAATTATTGGAATCTGTGGTGATCAAACTGAATGTACCGGGAAAGATCGGAACCAGACTAGCTGACTGCTGACCCGTACTCCAGCGATAAGTATTGAAGTCATCATCAATTCCAATTGAACTTCCTACACAAATAGAGGTGTCAGAACCCAATTCAAACTGCTTAGGATGAAATCTTATGGTTTGAATGGTATCAGTGTAAAGCGGACATTGGTATACATTTTCCGCCTCAGCGAAGAATGTTTTCGTAGTGCTGCTTATCTGGAGACGGTTTGTGTTTCCAGTGTTCCAATGTATATCATTGATGTTTGTTGGCAAGCTCAGCAGCAAACTATCCCCATCACAAAAGGCAAGATCCGGATCACTACTGGTAATCAACACCTGATTCTCACTTTTCTGCAGGAAGCGCTTTAGGTCTAGCTGACCATTACCTCTCAAAATTGGGTTTTCACTTCGTTTTACGAGGGAGTTCAAAAGCATTTTCCTGATCGTATCCTGATCCAGCCTGGAGCAGCGTTCTAAAAGAAGGGCGATGCTTCCCGCAACAGCAGGAGAAGCCATTGAACTCCCACCATTCCTGTTGTGAAATCCGCCCGGCGCCAAAGCATAATGAAGAGCTGGTATATTTCTTTGAATGTTCAGGTCAACCAATCGCCCTGCTGAAAAACTACGTTCGCCAGGAGCTACCAAATCAGGCTTAAGTTGGTTTAAGCGATTCGGTCCTCGACTCGATGATGCTGCGATGCTACCTTCCGGCAATGAGAAGGTCTGTAGCGAACCTGAATAATCTATGTAGGAGCTGTTGTTGATCAGGTTGCCAACGGTGATCACTTCCGGAGCACAAGCCCATGAACTCACGATGCTTTGATTAATATCGGGTACGATATAATTTCTGAAAGAGGGGAAAAGGTTAGGGTCTGGAAGCGGTCCCTGAACAATATCACTCCACCCAAAATTACTGCTCGACCAGATATCTGCTTTTCCTGTGCCTTGCAGTTCGAAATGAAAGTGATAATCTGCAGAATCGACAATGGGTGCATAAACCTGCATTCTGAGCCGATCTCCATCGAGGGCTCTCCAAACCTGAACTACAGCTATGCGATTCCCTGTATTTGTTAAGGTATCTGTGACCACGTGAACAAGTTGAGCCATCACAGGTCGAGGGGTGGTCGAAGCTCTGCTTTGATAATTTTGATCCTGATCAAAACCCAGTTTAAAACTCAGCCCTGAAAGGTCGGCCGTGTCCGCCCATAATTCGAAGAATACCTGATGATTACTTCCTGTCTTGAACCAGGTAAAAGCCGTATCAGCATTCAAATTATACCTCAGATGGTAGGCTGGCCATTCTCCACTATTTCCGCCAGCGCAAACCATTGCTCTACCCTCTTTTGCCTGAAGCAGGGAAACGATCCTTCTAGCCTGAAAGTCTTTAGCATCATGAGAACCGGTGTAGGTGCCCAAACTGGCATTGATCACACATGGCATATTTAAGCTATCTGCCAGCGCAAAAAGAAATTCAACACCATCTGCTACCCGTTCGCGGAAATTCAAAGAGCTAAAATCTATGGCAACCACTGCTAATGAAGCTTCTGGAGCATAGCCACTATAATCGGCAATGGAGTCGGGTACAGCATTTCCATTTCCAGCAGCAATTCCACTCACATTGCTTCCATGCCCAAACCAGGTATTCGGATCCCGATGCGTGCATAGCCCTTGATCGATATCTGTTGAATCCCAAACCTGTCCGTAGCCGAAAACAGGTCTTCGCAGGGGTGGACCCGTTTGGGTCTGATCCCAGATGGCTTTGACTCTTGTATTTCCCTGCGTATCCTTAAAGTCGGGATGATCAAAATCAATTCCCGAATCCAGGATTCCGATCAAAACTCCTTTTCCTGTGTATCGCCTTCCCTTATGCAGCCTTTTCATGGCAAGGGTATCGTAACCACTAAGTCGTTTGGAATTATTTGACAAAAGCCGACCTGAGTTGAAGTCCAGGCTGATCCTTTTCAAGTCAGGGTCGGAAATCAGTTCGCGTACTGTTTTAATTGGGGCC
>CBFHWY010000118.1:0-5630 GCA_965659675.1 Salibacteraceae bacterium
CTACTTTTCAAACTTCAAACTTTGCCAACTTGAGGTTTGGAATAGCTACGAGTCGGTCACTTATTCAACTCCGCGAGATTGGGACGACGGCACGGCAAACAATCACCCGTTTCTCTACACTGATATTCCCGCAAACTATGTCTATGATGCTCAAGGATCTTACACCTGGGGCGGAGCGAGCAGGACAGCAGACTTGCAGTTACCAGACGCAAGTACGGTTTTAAGTGGCACGACTTATGGGCCTACAAGTTCATTGACTGGAACTTATGAGTCGCAAGACACTGTGATAAAAGAATCCACTATCCGCGCATCTAATGCGACCGGTACAAAAATAATAAGGAGTGGAGCATGAGAACAGTAACCCTAAGTGATGTGAATGTCCTCGACTTTACGTTAGTCGATGAGGACAACACACCAGTATCTATTCTTGGAAAGACGTTGGTCATGGGTATAGCGAAGGAGAAGGACCCCTCTGACTCTGCAAACGATTGGTTAATTATAGCGAAGGCGAAGTTTACTAACCTAGAGGACGGTGATGCTTCGCTGGTAGGGCAATTCCGACTGACTACAACGGTTAGCGACCTGACAAGTCTGAATGAGTTGGATCAACCAAAAATGTTCTTGGTTGTTGCAGATGCCGATGGGTCAAACCCGACTACCCATTGGGGCACATTCCCTTACCAACTGTTGAAGATACCAGATGTCTCTTCAGGTTTCGCATGATACTTGTAGATGAAATCTTCATCCACTGCACCGATACGCCAGACACCAGGAATGTAAGTCGGGAAGAGATTAGGCGTTGGCACATAGATCGAGGTTTCGATGATATCGGTTATCACTTTATCATAGATCGGGACGCGTCACTCATAGCAGGGCGTAGCCTAATGCGCGAAGGTGCAGCAGTTCAGGGTCGGAACATGAACTCAATTAGCATTGTGTTAGTTGGCCGGCACAGGTTCACACAAGATATGCTTTCGCTTTGTATGATTTTCTGTGCAAGACTTGTTCGGAAGCATGGTTTGCAGGTTAAAGATGTGAGGGGCCACTACGAGGTCGAGGATAGAAAAACTTGTCCTAACATAGACATGACTGTATTCCGCGCAGGAGTCGCGGCAGTATTAGAAACTATTCAAGAACCCGCATGGGTGAGGAGTGCCTGATGGACATTAAGAAGCAAAGTCACATTCTGTTGGAAAAGATGACCCGTTCTATGATTAGCGACGTACTAATGCCTTTTGCTGAAGAGTACATAGCAAAGTCAGAGAACAAGATTGACGATATTCTTTTGCCCTTTCTCGGTGAGTTGGAAAGAGCTCTCATTGAAGCTGCGGACAATATTGACGGCATAGACAATGACTAGACTATTGCTGTTGATCTTTTTCTTGGTTGGGTGCACTGAACCAAAGGACAGTCCCCAACCGATCAGCCCCGATGTTCGAGCCATGAAGGATTTGGAATTGACCATATGGATTCCAGGGACAGACTATCGTCAGGAATGTCTGGGCGTCTGTGTCGTTCCTGATGCGGAAAAGTATCGCATTAAAGCGCGCACTTTTCATGGCGAAGGCGACATGGATATGCTGTTTGTTCGAACTATTGCAAGAACGGATCGGTACGAGCGTGAAGGAACGCGCCATTACTTCGACTTCATTCCCGATAAAGAATTTGAAAACGCGCCGTATCATGTTCCGATTCTCCTAGAGACAACAGACATGAGCGAGGAGAAGCATTATTTGGGCGTTATAGAGCGCGAAAACCCAGCCCTCACCCTCACCTTCGTTGAAAAGTGCAACGCCGGGAGCAAAGCCAGAGTGGGCGTGAGCAGGTGTCACGCCGAACATGGAGTATATGGGTCGCTGAAATTCTCCGAACCCGTCAAGTGCTACAAACTTACGCAGGTTTGCGGCAAGTCGGAGTGCGTAGATGCGGCAATTCCGTGCAGTGATATTATGTGGGGAAAAAGTAAGCAGCATTATGTTTTCAAGATGCCCAATGACTTGATGCTGTTCCGTTTTGTTAGCGAGGCTGATCCGTCAAGGCGAGCGAGATTTGTCTTGGATGGTTGGGGCGAAGTCTTCTACAGGAGCTTTTAAGATGTTTTCTATTCTAAAGAATTGGGGTCGTTTCTTAGCCAACTGGACGGATATGACAAAGCATAACTTTTTTGAGACTGTCGCGAGGATGAAGAGAACGGCGGATTGGCGAAAAGCAAAACCAGGCCGAGAACCGGGTCGCTATGAAGAAGACAAAAAACTTGATAAGCTAATAGACGAAGAGGTTAAGCGTGATTGATTTGCAGATTATTGAAGCGTTTATGAAGTTAGACGGGCCAACAGGAGTTTTTCTATTTTTGTATATGACTTACAGGTTCCAACGAATAGAAACTAACATAGAAAAGCTAAACAAAAGATTGGATAAATTTATTGACCGATTAGTTACGCTTGAAGAAAACATAGAGGCGCGACATAGACAACGAGATTAATCCTTTAGTCGAGCTATTAGTTGATTCCATTCAATCCCAACACCGCTTTGCGGGTCAGTCGGCCGATCCCAGTACCCATGCCAAGAGCGTCTAAGATAACTCCCACCCTGAATCTTTGCATAGGTTCGTCTTGCTTTTTCAGCAGTTGATGTCCTAGCTGTGGGCAGACAATACTGACTTTGCATCATGATCCCTTGCGAACCGTTTCCAGAATGCTTCAAAACTTTTTGCAGTCACCTCGGTTAAGGCAATTCGGTCATTAAGTTCAACCCAGCAAGTTTTTTTTCCATTCGCTCTGTCAATCACACCGCGCAAAGTGATCGCCAGATCTGGCATCGTCTTGGAAATTCTTTCTGGACCATTCTTGTGATAATTGGTAGCCCACCAGTTACGGGCTTTCAGCTCTTTCTCGAACTCAGCAAGTCTATGGTAGAGTTTAAATTGTCCACAGGCAGCAATAAGAGGCCGCCACTGATCGGGAGAAATTCCAGTTTCTAACCACCAATCACCCGCAACAGTAGGGCGATAGAATCGCCGAAACATTCCCCCGACTTTAAACTTGTCTATTGCCGCGTTGAACTGTCTTTGCGCGGACACCCATTCATTACCAGTCAACAAAATGGCATCAATTAGCCCGCACATAGAAAAGCGATGCAACCCGTCGCCACCGTCCTTGTTTGGTTTTAAGAAACGATCTTCGTGATAGTATGCCTTACTATTCATTTAACTTTTCCATTGATTAACCATTTCCATCTAAATATTTTTTGTTTTTTGGATAAGGCTTCCACACCTCTATTATTTTAGACATTCTTCACCATTATAAAGTCGGGCAGCACAGCGGGGGCTACTCATTGAGGTCCCGCTTAATCTCCCGTACTTGTTTCCTGGCAAAGTGGAGTTGACTCTGTAGCCGAGTTCAAAGGCATCGGCCTTTTTACAATAAATTCTATTTCCGTCCCGGTCCAACGCACCAACAACTGTGAGTCCCCGTATATTAGAGCGTCCCGGATAAGAACAGAATTTATTTCCCGCAGACGTGGTGACTCTAACGCCTTTAGATATTGCGTATTTAATTCCTCTGTCAGTGAGTTCACTTTGTCTTTTGCCTCCACCTGAGTAGTTAATTACTTTGCAGTTAGCGTTGTCAGTAAGGTCTTTAAAGCATTTGTAAACCCACGAACCATATCCCGACCGACCAACAAAAACTCGACCAATAGCAAGATCAGCAGTAGTCCAGCGTGCAATACGACCAAGTACATGAGTACCATGCCGCTCACCACTCCCCAAACCACGGCCAGTAAAATCTTTCGCGTAAGTAACACGACCTTTATAGTAAACATGATTCCTCTGGACATCGCCATCACAGATGCAAGCGCGCTTTTCAGCATAGGCAACTTTAATCTGTGTCACTAGGCAAATACTGGATGTCATCAAAAATAACTTCAACACCTGCGGCCTCCAACTGTTCCGTAAGTTTAGTTTTACTAACCTGTCCCTTCAGCTCTGCGGATTCAAGTGGTGGTCGGACAATTACCACTTGATCCACTGAAGAGACACCGAATTGAAATCCACCCAGGGAACCAGCAGCAAGGCCAGCAGATGTTAACCCAGTAGTGACTAAGCGACTTTTGGTTTTGCGTCTCACAGTGTTTGCCCCTTTATTTTCTTTCCAGCATTAAGCGCGGCCATTGCGTCTGTTGTGCTATAACTAAAAGATTCAAGTTGTTCAAAACACTGGTAGAGTGCAATCGGGTTTTTATTCCCCATGTCTCGCATCTCGTCCACTAGGTATTTAATATCTTTAACAAGCGGAGTTGTGAGCATAGTCTTCAACCCTCGTTTGGTTCTTTCAAGACCGTCCATCTTCAACCAGTCGACCATCTTCATAGTTGGAAACGTACCAGACCGCGCAGCAATAATTGTCAGTTGGATATCTCTCACCGAATGAAGGTTTAGAATCTCATCTGTAAAGATCATAGACCGAAACCCAGGGTCACTTAATGGGTTTTCTTTTACATGGGATTGCATTAGCCCCATTGGACTAGCGCTTGATAAAGCAATGTCTATCATCTCCGCAGAGACAGACTCGCCTTTACTGAACTTGTAGTTAACTTCACGCATCTCCAACTCATCCCAGCACTTGATCCAAACCTCTGCCTTGAGCTTGCGACCGCCCAACAGTTTGAAAAGAACGTCTGCCGTATCTCCCCAAGAATAAAACCCATTTGACCAACCGAATAGAATTGAAAAGATGCTGTTCCTTTTAAGAAACTCGTTTCGGTCAAGTGCAGCGTTGGCGTAGAAGGCTTGCATAACTGATGCAGAACGAGCGGCACACCCCAAAGCATTGATAGCCCCCTGCGAGGCACCCGCATAGATGTGGTAGGTGTTCTGATTTTCTAAGCTTGCAATTACTGGAAGTTGTGATAGCGCAGCGCTACCACCCGTGGATAGGTTAAGAAATCTAATCATGCTTTCTCCTCTGCGACTGCCGAGCAATTCGGAGTCTCGTAAACTGTTATCTTTGTAACCCTAACACCTGTATCTGCCAACACCATTGGACAAACATAGTTCAATAAGTGTTTCGCCATGTTCTCAGCAGTTGGGTTTTCTTCCATAAGATAGGGTGACTTGTTGGGGCAACCATCAGCATTTAGAATGCTCATATAGAGAGTCGTATCTTTCGCATTAAGAATGGTTGTATGATCCCAGAACGTGTCAATCCAGCCGCCTACCATCTGTTTCAGAACAGAAAAGTCAATGACTCTTCCAAGTTCGTCAAGTTCAGGGGCCTCCGCTTCGATCAGTACGACATAGCGATGTCCGTGAAGGTTGCGGCATTTACTTTCATGGTTCATTACTCGATGGGCTGCATCGAACTCTACTCTTCGGGTACAAGTTATTTTAGTCATGTGTTGAAGTTAATGGCCGACTTTAATGGAGTAAAGAAAAAAAACCCCTACCAGGGGCCAAAAGACTTACGAATGGAGAAAGCAAATCTATCCTGGTAGGGGAAAACGGATGTCCAGCAGGGTTAAACTATTCGTTCATCCCTGCGGCAGTCAATAACTTTCGAGTTACGGCGCCATGTTCTGTACCATCGGGGTTGATGTTCCGCATTCCGGCATCATCTGGAATGTGGTTCGAG
>CBFHWY010000119.1:0-5246 GCA_965659675.1 Salibacteraceae bacterium
AAACCAGTCTATGAAAAAGATAAAATAGGTTTGGATGCTCAATGGAACGGCGATCAATAGAATGTCGGCAGGGGATTGTATGATCTGTTTTCCCTGAAAGGCAAAGAGTAAAATAAGGGTCAACAAAAGAGCTGAGATCGATATGGGTTTAAGTGCGGGCAGAAATTTAGTTTTAAACCAGTCTTCTCCAAAGCGGCTGATCAAAAAACGATTACTTAAGTAGCCGGCTATCAATGGAATGACCACAAATACCAGGGTAGAGGTGATCAGCACATCATAGGGTATACTAATATCAGTGATACCTAATAAAAACTGAACGATCGGCACAAAAGCTACAAGCAGGATGAGGTCATTTACAGAAACCTGAACCAGTGTATAGTTTGCATCACCAGACGAAAGGTAGGACCAAACAAATACCATGGCCGTACAAGGGGCCGCTCCTAGAAGTATGGCACCGGCAATGTATTCATCTGCCCGTTCTGGACTTAACCATGCAGCGTAAAGTTGATCAAAAAAAAGCCAGGCAAAAAAGGCCATAGTGAAAGGCTTGATCAGCCAATTCACAACTACTGTCAAACTCAGGCCTTTGAGGTTGTTGTTGATCTTTTTCAGTGAGCTGAAATCGATCTGTACCATCATGGGATAGATCATGAACCAGATCAATATGGCAACCGGAATATTCACCTTCGAAATTTCCCAGGAGGCCATTTGCTTTATTCCCTCCCCATTGAATTCTCCAATGATAATACCCACAGCGATGCAAAGGGCTACCCACACGCTGAGGTACTTTTCGAAGAATGCTATCTGTCTTTTATTTTCCATGAAGTTGAGAGATCAGGTAAAACATTTCACTGGCGATCTGTTGTGAACACATGATGTAGGCATCTAACTCATGAGGACTACCATCATGCTCTTTTGGGTCGCTGTAATGTAATGGTAAACGATGACTTGCCCCTGGAATAAAAGGACAGTTCTCATCCGCATGATCACATGTCATGATTGCGACAAAATCTTTCTGTGGATTTGAACTATGGTCATAGACCTTCGAAAATAGTTCAACTTCCATCGTCTCAGATTCGCCATACTTCAATTTGATCTCTTTACCAGTCGTTTTATCCTGGGTCACTTTCAGTCCGCTAGCCTTTAGTGCTTCTATTACCGTCGGATGACAGTTGGTTTCCTCTGTGCCTCCAGAAAAGAAATGGTATTGTTTGTTGAAGTGGGCATTTGCCACAGTTGCCCAGACCTGAGCCAGTTGAGACCTTCGACTGTTATGGGTGCAAATAAAGGTCAGCTTATCAATACCTTTCTTTTCATTAAGAAACTGTATCACTGAATGCAAAAGCACTTTGCGCTCATTTGGGATTTCTAGCGCCTTGATCTTACTTAGCTCCTCTAAAATGGATTCATATAGCTTCACCGCTCAGCTGTTAAATTAACTGATCTTTCTGATACAACTCAACTCCCTTGCTGATCATAGATTTGAGTTCATTTTTGATGTCATCATTCAGTGATCTTATATGAAAGCATGACTTACCCTTGAGCATTTTTTGCAGCTCAGGAGATATGCTATAAGCTTCTGGGTGAGTGTAGATCGGGAAGAAATATAGTCGGGTATCCTTAGGCTTTGGAACAATGCTGGCAAAATAATGCCCCTCAACCTTTTGTTTTCCCTGCATGACCTCTTTGCTGCCCGATACTTCCAGAACGTCCTGACTCTCTTTGGAAACACGCAGTGGTGGACAAGCAGATTTTAAAAGAGATCTAAGTTCAGATTCAACTTCTGTCATATAAGTGCTTTTTTCATCGCCATGACATAACCCAGATGGATTCCCTCGTGCATAACCAGGAACTTGACAACATCATCGATGGAGTGCAAGCTTATCCCAAAGCTTGTTTCATAATTGATGGCACCGAAATCCCTCAAGCTCTCGATGTTCGATTCCAGCTTCAAAAGACCATTGTCCAATTCGTGGATGACGGTCTTGTGGTCTTCCTCGTAGTACTTTTCGTTTGGTTTACTGCCTTTTCGGTAGCGCGCTATAAACTGATCAGATAAATCAAGTTTTTGCTCAAAAAGTCCATAGGAGAGAAGCTGTTGGGTGCAGATCACATGGGCAATATTCCACATGATATGGTTTGAGAAACCATTTGGGATCTGCGTTAGCTGCGATTTTGTAAGCTCCGAAATGAGCTTGTTAAAGTTCTTACGACCTTCTTGAAGGATTTCAAAGGAATAGCTCAGATCCTGATTCATGGAGTAGGGTGGGAATTCGTTTTGAATCTGAGTTTGGGAGACCTTCCTTTACGATAGACATTGTGCCCTTTCTCATTCTGATTGCGCCGCCATGCTTTTTGATCTTCTTCCGCCATATGCGTGACTTCTATACATTCCTCAGAGCAACAATTTTGCATTTTCCCCATGCAAGAATCACATTGAATAAAGAGCAGATTACACCCAACATTGGCACAATTAGTATGATCATCACATGGCTCGCCACATTGATGACAGCGCGCCACAATATCTTCTGAAATACGTTCACCTAGTCGATCATCAAAAACAAAATTCTTCCCTTTAAAACGATTAGGGAGTTCTTTGTCTTCAACCTGATGCTTGTATTTGATGATCCCTCCATCAAGTTGATACACATTTTCATAGCCCTTATGCTTGTACCAGGCACTTGCCTTTTCGCATCGAATTCCTCCTGTACAATACATCAGGATATTCTTGTTCTTATGCTCTTCCAACATCTGGTCGATCACATCCAATGATCCCCTAAAGGTATCTACATCTGGAGTTACCGCACCTTCAAAGTGTCCTACTTCACTTTCATAGTGGTTTCGCATGTCAACGAGGATAACATCATCCCGTTCCATCATCTCGTTCCATTCATCGGCCTGTAGGTGCTGACCTTTATTGCTTACATCGAAAGTCTTGTCATTGAGGCCATCCGCAAGTATCTTTTCCCGCACTTTGATCTTTAGCTTGTAGAAGGCTTCTTTGTTGTCTTCAATAGCAAAGTTGAGCCTGATGCCTCTCAGAAATGTGATGTTGTTGATGACCTCCATGAAGTCATCAAGGGCTTCGGTGAGCACAGAGATCTGGGCATTGATACCTTCATTGGCAACATGTACACGCCCATAAACCTCTAGTTTGTCCCATTCTGTATACAAATGATCGCGAAACACATGTGGATTACCAATTCTGGCGTATTTGTAAAAGGAGATCACTTCTCTTGAACGAGTATCTTCTTTTAGGCGTTCTTTTAAAACCCGTTTGTCAACTTTGTTAAACAGCGCTTTTCCCATTGCCGCAAAGATACAAATGAAGCTCGATCTGCAGACCTAAAGGCCTGGTAGTTTGAGCTTAAATGTACTTCCTTCTCCTAATTCACTTTCAACCTCAATACTTCCGTTAAGCTTTTCAATCAGCTCACTGACGATAAAAAGGCCAAGCCCTGTTCCTTCTGAATGCTCATTTGCACGATGAAACATATCAAAGATGTGCTGCAGCTGGGTTTCATTGATTCCCTGTCCGTTATCTTTAATGGTGATCTCGGCTGAATGCTTGCTCAGCTTAACACATATCTTTACAAATGAATCGACCTTTTTGCGCCGATACTTGATGGCATTTGAGATGATATTTCTCAAAACAGTTTTTAACCTGAATTTGTCCGAGTTAAAAGCATCATCCCCAATCACCTCAAAAGTGGTTTTAACTTCATTATAGGGTTCTCCCTGAACGAGCTCCTCCAGAATTTCTGGGATCAATTCTTTAAAATCGATCGGAGTTGGTTCCAGCTCAAACTTGTTGTTTTTGGTAATATCTGTGATCTCCCGGATAAAGAGATCCATTCTATTGATGGACTTCGACATGAACTCTAAACAGCGATCTTTCGCCTCAATTGTTTTTTCTGAGAGTGCAAGCTCGATCAGACCCATTATTGTTGCTACCGGTGCTCGCATATCATGGGTTGAGCGATAAAAGAAAGTATCTAGCTCATGATTTAATTTGCTAAGCTGCAGATTCTGTTGTTCAGCCTTGATCTTTGAATTCTCAATATCAGTTACTTCGTTCGTGATCACACCGACCCCAGTAATTTTCTCATTGTTGTAAATGGGATAAACAATGGTATCGTAGTGTTCCATTTTTCCGGCAACCTCCTGACTGTGCTGGTAGGTCTTTATCTCGCCATTCATCGCCACCATATAACGCTGTCGCCATAGTGTTGCATGTTCTCTTGGCAGCTCTTCAAGAATTGGAAGACCTCTTCGAAGTTCCATGTCGTAAACTAATTTGGCAGCAGCAGCAAAAACACTATTGAACTCAATGAGCTTAAACTCTGTATCCACCATCCAAATTGGTGAGCGGTAATTGTGGATCAAGGTGCGCAGGTTAGACTCTTTGATACTTGCCTCCTGGGTGCTTTCGGATACTTTGTCTTCTAGCTTTTGACGACTCTTTTGGAGCTCAGCAATTTTGGCTTGAAGCTTTTCGACCTCTTCAATTAGTTCCGACCTATTGAGTTCATCAAGATTTATGGAAGTCATTGTGCTAAAGCGGCTTGATCGTGCTTATTGTACACCTTTTCTGTATATGTAATAAACGAGGTAGTCAGCAAAATGTGTGATAAGTTTTCATTCGTTTACACTTCGTTTACGGGAAAACGAAAAAATTGTTTTTCGTTAGATCACAAATAACTATTCTTTTCGAGTCCTAGCCAACTAAGGGCAGCACCACTTAAGAGCTCCTCTTTGATCTCATCTCCATAAGGCATGGAATGGATCAGCTTTCCAGGTTCTAACTCGCCAAGAGGAAATGGATAATCTGTTCCAAGCGCGATCTTATCAGGACCCCAGAGTTCAACAATGTAATCCAACATGCGCTGATCGTGCACTAAGCTATCTAGCCAGAATTTTCCAATATAGTCTCTGGGATTTACATCATTATCAACGGCACAAAGGTCTGGTCTCACATTAAACCCGTGTTCAACCCTTCCAACCGTTGCTGGAAAAGAACCACCACCATGGGCAATGGCAACTTTTAATTTTGGGAGTCGCTCGAATACTCCTCCAAAGATCAATGAGCTGATGGCTCTTGAGCTTTCTGCTGGCATTCCAACCAACCAGGGCAACCAATATTCTTGCATGTCCTTGCTTCCCATCATATCCCATGGGTGCACAAAAACGGCCATATCCAGATCCTGACAAGCTTCAAAGATCGGGAAGAAGTCAGGGTCACTCAA
>CBFHWY010000120.1:0-5214 GCA_965659675.1 Salibacteraceae bacterium
AAAGGCAGTAATCAAAGACTCCGAGTTTGAACTGCTTTGGCTTCTCTATTTTAGTTGCCGCCATGAATTTGAGATTGAATTAAAACGCTTATATGGTGACTTAAGGAAAGTAGAATTAATAAATAGTAACCGAAATCTAGGCACCTGTGAACTTTTAAAAAATCCATTTATAGCTAATCTCCGCGGCAAGAAAACTGGCAAAGGAAATATCACCAACCCATTTGGGGAAAATTTAGATGATATTTGGATTTTTATAGAACCTAGTAAGCTTGGTAACACATGGCTACTTGAATACCTAGATGTGTTTGATAGAGAAAAAGAACAGAAATAATCGTGGTAATAAACCCTTTTAATAACACCCACGCACAGTTCAAGCACATTGCAATCCTCGTTCCTGCGGTTGCAAAGAGCTTTCACGCCAACACACGGACGAAAAAGAAATATAAAAACGGGGCACAACAAAACCTATACGCAATGCCCTTCGGGATACTGCGCATAGCCAAACCGTCGAACCCAATCAATCCTCATCACTCAGTCGATAGATCCTATTCTTATAATCATCGGAGATCAACAAACTCCCATCGGGAGCTACGATCACATCCACAGGTCGGCCAAAGACAGATTGATCTTCGCCCAGGAAGTTCACCATCTTTAATTCACCGTAAGGTTTGCCGTTTTCAAATAAAACTCGGGTAACTGCATACCCACCTTTGGTGCTTCTATTCCAGGAGCCGTGATAGGCCACAAAAGCATCTCCCCGAAATTCTTCGGGAAACATTTTTCCATCATAAAAACACATAGCGTTTGGAGCGTGATGTGCTCCAGTTAGCCATTCCGGGATAGAGGTTTTTGCGGCCCAGGCAGCAATGTCAGGACGATCCATATACTCATAACGAGGAACTCTGGTGCCCGTGATGTATGGGTGACCGTAAAAAGCACCCTCCACATACTTGTTCATCTCGCAGGGAGGATTGAGGTCGGTAATGGGCTGACCAACATCCTCTTTCTTCTCCATGACCTTGCCAAACCAATCGCTTCCATGGTCCATGCCCCAGATCTCGTCAGTGCCTGGACGATTGACCAACTTCTCGGTATTTCTCAAGCCTCCACAGTAATAGCGTTTGTCGCCACCGTTTAGATCAAAGGACCAGATCTTAAGACGTTCTGTGTCGGTCTCATCAGTGATGTTTCCCGAACATCCAATGGCGGTGTAGATCCTATCATTCATGATGAGCACAGGTCTCCACCAATGTCCGCCACCACCTGGAATTTCACCTTCTTTAACCACCTCGATCTCTTCATCCGCTTTTCCGTCACCATTGGTATCTCTGGCCTTGAATATTGCACCGGTTTCGGCAAACCACAGCCATCCATCTTTCCAATGCATGCCGTGAACGAGTTTGTGATCTTCCGTAAAAACAGCCTTGGTTTCATAGTAGCCATCTTGATCATTATCCCTCAATGACATGATCTTGCCTTCCCTGGGTAGCGAAACAAAGAGGACCTTATCTTCTGCGATCTGCATGAAACGTGGAGACTTCAGATCTGCATTCACCAGTTCCAACTTAAAACCATCTCGCACTTCGATCTTTGGGTTGACTTCAAGGTTTTGCTGAGCAGAGCAGCTTAAACTTAAAAGGCTGATATATATCAGTAATCGATTTCTCATAATGTGTCAAATGTCATGAAAGATATTCTTGAACTGTTCCAATTTAGTAGAAAAGATTGAGATGATGAATATGAGAACATTGATGATAGGAGTTCTGGCCTTGCTTGCGCTTGTGGGCTGTAGGAAGAATGGATGCATGGATCCCTTAGCCCAGAATTATAGTCCGGGTGCCACCGATGACGATGGATCATGCGTTTATTATGAAGCACTGATCGAGAACTTTAACGGTACTACCGATGCCGGGGGAACCTTTCAGTATCAGTATAATTTAGATGAGAACTTTTTCCGCTGGACGAATGAGCTCACTGGCGAGACAGAGGAAGGTAATTACTTTGACCTCGGTGGGGAGTATTCCGGTGTGCTGGAATTGAATATTGATAATGAAACTGTGCATACTTTTAAATCTCCTCAGGGTTTTACTGTGGGGTATTTTCCAAATGAAGAATCTACTAGTTCTTTGGCTTTTGGAACCTCAGATGAAATTGACATTGAAGAAAATGCCTCTAATTACAAAGGTGATTACGTCTATTTCTTTCTGAGTCCAGGCGGGATTAATGACAATCCCCTTTACAAGGAGTGGGGCTTGATATCTGTTGGTCCTTCAGACTGGCGATTGGTGAACTTTGCCACAGGAGGAGAAGGGGACTATTTGGCCGTTGCGCCCTATATGATGGACTCGATAAATTTTACCCTTCCGGTAAATGATAGCTGGGATTCTACACCAGAACCATGGCGATATGATCCTGATCACAAGGAGCGCATCTTATTAGACTCTGAAATGGGAATGGAACTTACCGTATTCGCGAGTACTGGTCCCGATCACAGCATCATGGCAGTAGATGTTCAGGGTGAAGGTATGGGTTTAGCGATGAAAATTGATGACTATAGCTTCTCCGATATTATTGGAGAGTATCGCATCATTGATGTAGATCGAACTGGATTTGCATCTTTTGGAAGCCTTGAGTTCAGCGGCGATGGGCTAATGTCTTACAGCTATCGAAACCCAAATGGGGAGGATGAAACTGGAAGCTTCGGTGGAATTAAAAAAGTAGAGTCTGTCGTGACCAATTGTTTCTACACTGAAGGTTTTGATGATGGAACGGAGGACATGTACCTATTTTTTAGTGGAGGAGCTATCCTTTATGTAGTTCTTGAAGAAGGAGAGTTCATCTCCTATGGAATGGGGTATAGGTTAGGAGCTAGGGGTCAGGAGCTAGGGGCTAGGATCTAGGGGCTAGGATTTAGGATCCAGAGGTGAGAGGCCAGGGCGCCATCGGTTGCACCTTCGGCAAGCCTAAGGCGACCGAGGGCAAGCCTAAGGCGCTCGATGGGAGTCCGGAGTCGGGAGTCGGGGTACGGCTTTGATTTTCGAAATTTGCCGCAGTAGGGGAGTTGTGACAAAGCCACGAGCCCTCTAGCTCCTATCCTTCAACACCTCTTTCATTCCAGTTTCTAGTCCATCGATGGTCTCCAGATTTTCTTTTTCCCAATAATTTCTGATCCCATCTTCTCCGATTCGGTCTGCCCAGTCGTCTAGTTCGGAACGTTCAGAAACAAAATCCATCAGGGGAACTCCATTGCCACAGGAGGTCTGTATACCATTGATCTGAATATCCACGATCTGTCTGGCACCAGTATTATCATCGAAATGTTGATACAAAGCTTCCCATTCATCATCTCCAGGGTGAATACAATGCGCTTTTCCATAGATCCTTAAGATGAGTGGTTTTCCTTCAAAAGCACAGGCCATCAGGGTAATTCTGGGGTCAGCTAGCAAGTGAGCAGCGGTTTCGTTACCACTACCTGTTAAATTTAGCCATATCACTCTTTCAGGCGAAAGCACTTTAAGACTGTCAAGACCCTTTGGCGAAAGGTTAATTCGGCCTTCCGGAGCAGCAGTGGCGACAAAGAAGATGACTTGGTTTTCTAAAAAACGAGTGAGTTGTTTCGAGAGATTTTTGTGCATTCCCATGAGGAGACTTTTTTAGGAGATGGTTAATAAGCTGTTCATTAGTTTTCCTTGTCTAACAAAGCTAGGGGGATACCTTTGTGTCAAATATCCAAAATCCATGAAATTTTTCATTGACACAGCAAATCTCGATCAAATCAAAGAAGCCGAAGAGTTAGGAGTACTTGACGGTGTGACCACAAATCCATCATTGATGGCTAAAGAAGGAATCACGGGTCGAGATAATATCATTCAACACTACATTGATATCTGCAATATTGTGGATGGGGATGTGAGTGCAGAGGTGATCTCCACTGATTTCGACGGCATTGTGAAAGAAGGCGAGGAATTGGCTGCGCTTCATGAAAACATTGTAGTTAAAGTTCCTATGATCAAGGATGGTGTGAAGGCCTTGAAATACTTCAGCAATAAAGGAATTAAGACCAACTGTACCCTGGTGTTCTCAGCAGGACAGGCGCTACTGGCCGCCAAAGCTGGAGCTACTTATGTTTCTCCTTTCATTGGACGTCTGGATGATATCAGCACCAATGGGCTTGACCTTATTGCGCAGATCCGTCAGATCTACGATAACTATATGTACGATACTCAGATCCTTGCAGCAAGTGTGCGACATACAATGCATGTGATCAATTGTGCTGAGATCGGCGCCGACGTGATGACCGGACCACTTTCATCTATTCTTGGCTTGCTTAAGCACCCATTAACAGATAGTGGACTGGAGAAATTCCTCGCCGACTACCGAAAAGGAAACGAATAGGGGATAAAAGCCTCATACTTCCTTTTTATTGCTCGCAACAAACTCTTAATTTAGTTGCATGAGCGCATTGTACTTAAGAATGAATCAGGATCAGCCTTCCTCAAAGGACCTTGATCGGGTTGCTGAATGCTTACGGGATGGCGGACTCATTATCTATCCAACCGATACGGTATATGGAATAGGTTGTGATATCACCAACACCAAAGCTTTAGCTAAACTTGCTCGTTTTAAAGGGGTTAAGCCAGAGAAGGCCAACTTTTCCATTGTTTGCCACGACCTTAGTCACTTATCTGAGTACGCAAAAGTGGATACCCCTGCCTACAAGCTTTTAAAGAAAGCCTTTCCAGGGGCTTTTACTTTTATCTTGAATTCAAGTCCGCACTTACCCAAATTCTTCAAAGGGAAGAAGACCATAGGCATTCGTATTCCTGATAATAATATTCCAAGAGCCATTGTCGAGCGTTTGGGAGACCCTATCATTACCACCTCTGTACACGATGAGGATACCATTGTAGAATACACCACAGACCCACAAATGATCTACGAGAACTTTAAAGAGCAAGTGGATATTGTGATCGATGGGGGCTATGGAAATAATATCCCATCCACCATTGTAGATTATACGCAAGAGGAACCTCTTTTGGTAAGAGAAGGCCTCGGAGACCTTAATGCCTTGATCTAGTTGGCACTTAATTACATATTCATCGGCTTCTTTCTGGTCGCATTTGTGGTGGCGATCATCCGCTTTGTCTTCTTTGGAGATATCGAGGTATTTACGAGGATGTTCAGTTCATCGATGGACATGGCCAAAACTGGTTT
>CBFHWY010000121.1:0-5114 GCA_965659675.1 Salibacteraceae bacterium
AATTCTTTGGTTGACATGAGATCCCAGACCCTCACCGTTCCATCGTCTGAAGCACTTAGCACCTTGGCTTCATTTGGGTGAAACTGAACAGAGTTGACTGCTGCCTTGTGTCCGTGTAAAACCATGAGCTGTTTCCCCGATTTGATATCCCAAATGATGATCTTATTATCCTTTGCTGCACTGGCGATCAATGAGTTATTTGGATCGATATCGATGTCGAGTATCCGGTCTGTGTGTCCCGTTTGCATGACGAGCGAAACGTCAAGCTGGCGAGAATCTTCGGAAGCATCACTTTCTTCTTCTTCTTCTTCCTCCTCTGCCTTTTTTATGCTCACTTCCAGTTTTGGTGCGGTCTTTTGGGGGTAATATTCTTCTTGTTCCTCAGTTCTTGACTTCGCTGTCAACTTATCCTTGTTTGCTTTGCTTTGGTCTTGTTCGGGATCTTGAATTTTTGCGGAGACATCTGAGCTTTTAAGTTCGATCGCCCGGGCTTCGTGAAAGGGTATACGTTTTCCATTTAGATAAGAAACAACGAAAGCATCTTTAAATGAGCTTTTGGCCTTGATCTCTTGCATGGTAGACATCGCCCGCGAAAAGGCTTGAAACTTCCCTGCATTATGGATGAACAGCTCATCTTTGGCTAGGGTGAAGGTCTCAATGTTGCGAGGTATACTCTCAAGATTGATCTTCTCTTGCTTGTGCGTGATGAGTTGCACAGTGTAAAAGAAGTTTTGGCTAAATGACTGAGCACAAATAAATAAAAGGAGACTTAGAACAAAAAGTTATCGTATAGATCGATATACTGGTTTCAATTCTTTCGGCTTGGTTATATCCTGGGCTTTAAAAAGGGCATCATGAAAGAACCTTAAATCAACAACCCTTTAGAAAAACCAAAATAGCCTATTTCATCCTTAAATTCAAGTTGATTCTCTAAGTATCAAAATAACAGCTACTTATTTTTTATTTAAAATGATCAGATCATCTGATGTTAAAAGATCATTGAAGCTGAGTAGCTCAAATTTTTCCACTTGCTTGAGTCCAAAGTACTGTTTCCCTGAAGCTTTGACCAATACATTATTCACCAGCTCTGAGCAATAGAGCTTACTGCTGTCTTTATGATCATATTCGTGATCGAAGCCAGGCCCTAGCTTCAGGTATTCAAGGGCGACGGATTCAATCTTGGCTTGAACTTCCGGGTCCTCATGTCTTAAGGCATAAAAAGTACCCGGTCTGATGTCTGAAAAGAAGTTTTGGAGACTTGTAGTTTGTACCCCATCCTTTTCTGAGACCGTATGGCTTAGGCTGTGGACCAGAAAAAGATGCTCATCTTCTTCACACACAATAAGACCATGGGAAATTGGAATTTGTTCATTCAGGACCTGTAATACGATATTGCTGATCTGTCCTCTTCCAGATTTCAGGAGAATGTCGCCCGCCTGCAAACGCTCTTTGGCTTCCTCTTGACTCCAATCGCGCACCCCATGAGGATTTGGCACCTTGCGAAACACCCTTTTAATGTTATCCTTTGCTGGTTTGTGCTCACCTCCACAGGAAACGAGGATCAATAAAAAAAGGGAAAACCATAGATTTCCCCTTCTTGAATTCCTTAAGCGAACTTGCTTATCTCTTCTCGATAGTCGTTTCGGTAACATCACCAAATTCATCAGTGTATGACCATGTGAAGCGAGAGTCTGTGCTCTCAACAATATCACCAACCTGGCTAACTGAAATACCCAAAACGCTCTGATTGATCGTGATCGTTTCACCTTCATCAGAGATTGAATATGTAAAACTTGACTCAGTTGGCCCTTTTGTTGGGTCATTGTAAGTGTAGGTACCGTTACAAGCACCATTCTTAACCTTACATTCGTCGAACTCATAAGTTTCGCCAGCAAATGTTGAGTCTGGTTGTGCAGATCCATTTTCTTTTACACTTGTTACGTCCCATACTCCTTCTGATAGAGTATTCACCACTTTTTGATCTTCGCTTGTACAACTAGCCAAACTTGCAACTAGAAACAGCGCTAATAGAATATTGAAAAACTTCATTTGTAGATTATTTGTGGCAAAAGTAGGTTATTCGATTTGATAATCAGCATTTAAAGAAGTGAATTCAATACTTCTCACTTGTAACGAAAGCTCCATTCAAAGCTGAAACGAGCCACCAATTCACCTGTTTCATCATGTCCCTCACTGATCAAAGTGTAGGTCTGACCTTCATTTAGGACCTTATCAGACATAAAACGCTCATTCTCAAAAAGCTCTGAAATCTCACAAGTGAATGAGACCTTTGATCTGGCTTTTTTGAAATATTCGGCCTGCATTTTAGTTACCAACATACTGACCTTTCGTTCTTTAAACTGGGAATGATAGTAAGCAAGGCAACCCGTACTTAGTTCGGCTGCCATAGCTAAAACGGCAAAATATATCGACCGAAAAGGGTTCTTGTTCAGGTAGGAGTATCTTAGTTTGACACTCGCTTTTTGGGCTGAAAAGGAAGTCACCTTCAATCCGGCAAGGGCAGCCATGGGTAATCTCGTGATGAGAAAGAGCTTTAATTTCCAGGGGTTCAGTAAAGATTTTCGAAATTGATCGGGACTCATAAGACAAATCTACGAATTGCGCTATGTTTGAACTATGGCAAAGAATACAGAAACATCGCTTTCTGAAATGTTAGGCCTCGATCATCCGATCATCATGGCACCAATGTTTTTAGTATCGAATGTGAAAATGGTCAGGGAGGCCTGTGATGCAGGAATTGCTGGATGCATTCCTGCTTTGAACTGGAGGACAGAGCATGATCTCAGGAAAGGGCTCAAGGAATTAAAAGAAGAGGTAAAGGGAGCCTGGGGGATCAATTTGATCGTCAATAAGAGCAATATCAAGCTGAATTATCAGATCAAAGCCTGTATGGAGTTTCAGCCTGCTTTCATCATTACCTCTTTGGGTAATCCGGAGGAAGTGATCAAGCTTGCGCATGAAAGAGGCATTAAGGTCTTTTGTGACGTGACCGACCTAAAATATGCTGAAAAGGTGGTGAATGCCGGTGCAGATGCCCTGATCGCTGTAAATGCTGAGGCGGGCGGGCATCGGGGAAATACCTCCTATAAGGAACTTATCCCCATGTTGGTCAAAACATTTGATGTGCCAGTTATATCTGCAGGTGGAGTAGGGGATAACAAAGGATTGCAAGAGATGCTCAAACTAGGAGCGGCAGGAGCGAGTGTGGGAAGTCCATTCATTGCTACCCACGAAAGCCCGGTTTCGGATGAATACAAACAGGCCTGCGTGGATTATGGCGCCAAAGACATTGTTGATACCACAAAGATCTCCGGCTCCAATCTAACTGTGATCAACACGCCTTACGTTCAAAAGATAGGCACCAAACAGAATTGGTTTGAGAAGCTACTTTCAAATAATAAGCGACTAAAGAAATATGTGAAGATGCTCACCTTTGCCAGGGGAATGAAGGCGGTTGAAAAAGCGGCCTTCGCTGCAACCTATAAAACGGTATGGTGCGCAGGGCCTTCCATCGAGTACACTAAAAAGATAGAAGGAGTAAAAGATGTAGTCAAGAGAATTGTGGCTTGACCTAAGAGCGGCAACTTCATTGCACCGATAGATGGTAACAACTTTTTAAGTAGCACATGAACAAACTAAAATCCAAAACCAGGTTGAATGAAGAACAAGAGTATCAGAAAGCTGAAAGCAATCATGGTAGCTATGGCAAAATTCAGGTCTAGCTCGTCTCTGGAACTTTGTTTTTTGGGATCTTTCTTTTTGTGATCGATTAATGAAATTATTGAAAGTGTTAAGCCAGTCGGAGTGCTCAAAATTCCCATGCTAAGCAACAAAATGCCTAAGAATAACAGATCGCTATTAAGCTCTAAAAAGAAAAGGCCAATGAAGAAGCTTGACGTAATAAACTCAACCCCAAATACTATCATGAGAACTCCAGCTATAAATAGTATAAAGCCAACCAGCCCATACATAAATCCGTCATCCTTTTGTTCTTGTATCAACAACTTCTTCTGAAATCGCTCCACCAGGTTATTCTTAACGGCCAATCGCTTGTGCACACTCGAACTATGTGCTTCTCGCATTAAATGAGCATGCAATACTTGCATTTCCAATTGTTTTGGTTTTTGTCCTCTTTCACTAATGGATCGAGTAGTCTCTTCACGAAGAGACTCAAAGTTTTGGTTGGAATCAAAAGTTGAGACAGTGGTCATGGGGCTTATTTGATTCTCACGATTTTTTTTATCTGTTCTATTCCTTTGAACCTTAGAGGTATGTCGCCCAGGTTGGAGTGGACTTTTCACATGAAAGCCTTTTCTGTACTTTCTTTTTTGCAGTAGCCCGTCGCTGACCACTTCGTTTGTAGTTGAGCAGGATGATAGCAGCGTGCTGATCAATAGAAGGAGAAAAGTAAATCTAGTAATCATAAATTTTAGTTTGAGATTCAATAATATAGAGTAACGGAGAAATGCTGAAATTCTGAAAGAATGAAATTATTCCACATAGAATTAGATTGAACTGTTTCAGTAAGCTCAGCAACCAATGGTCCGGGGGCTTAGGGTCTGTGCTTCGACTTACTCAGCATAGAGGCTCAGCACAAGAGCTCAGGGACCTAGCTCAGCAACCTATGGTCTGGGAGTCTGAAGGTTCGAAGGTTCGAGAGTTTGACTAGATCAAGCAGCTTCTAGGACTCTTCCGTCAGGCCACTTCTGCCCTTCGACATGCTTCGATGTACTTCGACTTACTCAGCATAGAGGCTCAGCACAAGGGCTCAGCAACCTATGGTCTGGGAGTCTGAAGGTTCGAAAGTTCGAGAGTTTGACTAGATCAAGCAGCTTCTAGGACTCTTCCGTGAGGCCAATTCTACATTCATCATTCTACATTTTACATTCTGCGGTTCAAAATGCCTGTAACATGTAGCTTGAGGCTTGAGGCTTATGTCTCCTTTCATTTTTGTCTTGATAATAAGATGCAGGATCTAGAGGCTAGAGGCTAGAGTTCAGAGTCTGTAGGTCTGTAGGTCTGGTGGTTCGAAAGTCTGGGTGTCCGAAAGTCTGGGTGTCCGAAAGTCTGGGTGTCCGAAAGTCTGGGTGTCC
>CBFHWY010000122.1:0-4862 GCA_965659675.1 Salibacteraceae bacterium
ACCCATCAGTGGAAATAACTAGGGGCGAAATGGCAGAGTTGATATATCGTATCGCTGAGTAACTTTTGCCAATGAAGAGTTTTAGTGTATACTTTAGCTAAGTAAAGGGGGCAAATTACTAACCTCCTTGCTGTTTGTCTAATGCAGAGATCAGGTGCGGAGGGGGCAAAAAAAAGCTTCACTTCGAAGCAGATTTTGCTGATTTTACGGACGATAATTTATGGCTAGAAGTAGATGATTATTTAGAAGGAACGGGGTTTTTTGAGCAAGGCGAAACATAGTAGGTAACCAAAAAAGATGGTAAGATTAATTTAGGTTATAAACATAACTATGGAAGACTCAAATAGAACAAGGGTGGCACTCTACATAAGAGTTTCAACAGCAGAACAGTCGGATGGCTTTAGTTTGGATATGCAGGAAAAAGCCTTGCTGGAGCATGTGGAAAGAAATGGTTACAAAGGCTGGCAAACGAAGCGTGAGTGGATATTCATTGAGCAGGCTTCAGGAGGAGATACAAACAGGAAGGTTTTACAGCGTATGTTAGAGCAGGCCAAGAAGAAAGAGTTCGATCATGTGCTAGTTTGGAAAATAGATAGGATTTCACGCTCCTTGACTGATTTACTTGGTATATTCGAGCAACTAAATGGCTTAGACATTGGTTTCTCATCCCTAAAGGAGGACATCGATTTTTCGGGTGCTATTGGGAAGCTGATATTTCAGATATTTGGAGCATTAGCAGAGTTTGAGCGTTCGACAATTAAGATGAGAACAGAGGAAGGTAAAAGAATGTCGGCATTATCTGGTAATTATACAGGTGGATCAGTGCCATTTGGATACAAGAAGCAAAAGAACTCCCATGGGAAGGGTAGTAAACTAAGGCTTGTTAATGGAGAGGCAAGGTTGGTGCAGCAGGTGTTTAAGTGGTTTGTTTTTGATAAGAAAACGCTATCAGAAATCGCGAAAGAGCTTAATTCAATTGGTCAGTCTAAGGGGGTTAGTGTGAGATCAACAGCAAAGAATACTAAATGGTCAATAAACTCAATTCGTGGCATCTTAACTAACGATATTTATAGGGGGGTCTATGTTGCCAATAGATTCCAAATCATTAGCAAGAAGCCAAAAAGATACAAAGAAAGACCTAAGGCGGAGTGGATTACGAGTCAGGTTGAATCAGCTGTAAGTCCAGGGCTCTTTTATTCAGCACAAGAAAGGCTTGAGAAGGGTGTAAAAGGCTCAAGAGGTGGTGGGCAGGAGGCTTACATGTTAGCAGGAAAGCTCACTGATAAGGCTACAAATAGAGGATTTGTGGGCTATAAATCATCAAAGGGAACTAAGAATTACAGAAGAAAAAAGTTTGTAGATAGTAATGGAGTAAGCTACAAGACAATCAGTATTGCTGCAAGTGAGCTGGAGAGGTATGTGTGGGGATATATTGAAAAAGCAATTAACAATCCGAAATTGTTTCTCAAGCTCCATAAAGAAAAAGGTGTCAATTTCAAAAAGGAGAAAGCATGGGAAGAGAAGCATGGAATATTCGAAGAAGCACTCACTAAGGCAAATAAGGCCATTGAAAGGGTTGAAAATGACTACTACTCAGGGAATATTGGTGAAAAGAAGAGAGATGAACTACTGTTTCGTTATGAGGATGATAGAGATGCAGCCTTCAAGAGAGTTAAGGAGTGCGAAAGTGAGATAAGGCGATTATCAGAATATGATGTAGCGTGTTCAGATTTAGAGGAGTTTTCTAGGAATATGAGGAAGGGAATGAAAAAATTAACCTATGAGCAAAAGAAGGCATTAGTTGGGATGCTCGTTGAAAAGATAGAGATAGAGGAGAAGGGTGGTATCCGTAATGCAAAGGTTGCCTATAGGTTCGACCAAAGAGCGGTGACAGATGCTATTCCACAGGGTCGAACTGATGTTGAGCTAAAGAAAGCCAAAAAAGACAAAAAAGTCTCCAATAAATTGGAAGGTGGTGAGTATCTTAACAAAGGTTACTTCACCTTTGAGTTCGAGAAAACTATAGCATATCGCAGCCTAAAGTCTAAGGAAGCCATTTCAGTTCAGCATGATTCAGCTGGCTTTCTTCAGCGAAAAAGCATTTTCACCAAACAAAAGCACTAAAAGGTTACACATTATCTGCTAAAGTTATAATCCACTAACTAATAAGCAAATGACTAAAGAATGGTTTGAGATGAGTAGGGCTGCTAAAAAGAAGGCACTACACGATTGTTGGAAGTTAATGGAGGTAAGATCTAATGAACAAATTCTCATCCTAAAGAAGGGATTAAAACATCATGAAGCTAAAGATCTGAGACATGACTTTTTTTACACATTAATCAGGGATTTTTGGGCTGATGTAGAGTATGCCTTTGCACTTTCCAAGACTGTCAAATGGCAGGAAAAGGTTGTGTATCCAGCAAGAGGTGCATTGGAAAAGCTTGCCAAGCTTAATCATGTGCGTTCTATAAATGACACAGAGGCCCAACTGCAGGTCGTACGAATTGAGTGCCTAACAGTAATTAGTGGTCTATATGGACTTGCTTGCGAGGAGGATAGTAAGGAGCTGATAGAGATAGCAACTGAGGAGTACAATAGGCTAAGTCAGGCTGGTGACCCTGAAATAGGTGCAGACTTCCATAAGTTCAAAAGTATGGGTTTTGATACTTTTGTGAGTATGCTTGGTAATCTAAATTTTGAAAAGAGCCCAAAATTTCAATATTTCTTTCTAAGCAATCACATTCACGGCAATTTCTATCAAAAGATATTGCTGGTAGACGACCAAGGTGTACTTATTCGTGCCTTGTACCTTTCCTTGCTGTGTGGTGGGCAAGTTTTGCAGTTAACTGATTCATTGTACGATTCAGATGCTGAAAAGGCTAAGACTAAGGTGCTGCTGGATAAAATCGATCAGTTATTCTTTAATAAACAAGGAGATGAATAGTTCTAGGCAAGGTAAGGTTAATGTGGCTAAGGTTGCTGTCGGTTTGGCCAATGGCTTAAAAAAGAAAGATATCGCCATTCAGGCTGGCTCACTGGCAAAATCTGACTCAGCGAAGTGCAACGCGGTAGCACGAGTGATGAAAAGTAGTGAATTTAAAGAGTTGGCCTGTGCCCTAATCGGTAAGAGTTTTAATGCAATTACAGATGAAAAAATAAATGAAACCAATGCATTGGGGCTTGCGTTGATAATTCAAAGAATGGCCAAGGTGAGTGGCTTAGATAGTTATAAGGAAGAAGATTCAGAGTTAAATATAAATCTGGTACAGTACTCAGATGGTGAATTGTATGAGATAATCAACTCATAGACAATTAATTTTCAGATTATGAATAAGTGTTTCAGTATTATCTTGAGTGCCTTTCTTACACTTACCTTATTTCAAAATGCACACGCCGAAACATATGATCAGTGCAGAGATAAAGTGTTAGCGCCTTTATCAGCAAGTGGATTTGGGAGAAGTACATATGCAGATGAGCTCGTTGAAATCAATTGTAGCTATTTACTTGATCCAATACCGTCATACTCAACATATCCTTACAGCCTGTATTCAAGTGGTGCTTGCTCATATCATGGAGGTGTAGATTGTAGCGCTGGTCCTCACTTTGATGGCAGTGCAATATGTAATGATGGATGGGTTGATAGTAGTGTTTTTTACAGCAACATTGAGAAATGCAAGTATAGCGAGGTTGGAGAAAAGGCTATATGGGAAGTCTACATTGATACTCTGGACGCCTACATATCAGAATTTTCCACTGGAATTAATTTAATCAATGCTGATGATAAGGTTACTTATGAAGAAGCCATAGACATGTTGGCCTTAATACAGTCGCGCATCGACCAAGCAAGGAGTGATAGGGATTTGTTTGAGGATTGGCAGGAAAGTATTTATACCTATAATGTACTTACTGCTGAGATAATTTATGATTCCTACAGTATATTTCTTGATCTAGTGATCCCAACACAGTCATTCTATAGAGACTATATGAGCCTTCTAGACTCATTTTGTGATGGTAGTTTTCAACGATATGATGTGATGGCAGGTTATTGTAGTTGTACAAATGGAACTTACTATGATGATGCAGGGGAAGATTGTATAGCCCTCGATAACTTATGTAAGGCCAAATTTGGAAGAAATACACGTGGCGATAGGGATTGGGGAACATGTGCTTGTAAAGACGGTTTCGCATTAGATTCTTCAGGTGAATGTATAACGGTTACGAAGACTAGTAGCGAATTAACAGATGTAATCTATATCGCATCTACCCTTGTTTTCGAAGGTAGTGGTGAGTCAGTTTATGATTTAAACTACAAGGAGGAAGTAGAGTCGAGTAGTGAAGTAGGTTCTGTATCTAGCTTTACAGATGTTTCATCAGCTAATAAGTACTTTTCAGCTATATCTTTTGTAAAAGCCACAGAGATTGTAGACGGTTATTCCGATGGAAGTTACAAGCCAGATAATAAAATAAATCGCGCAGAATTTACTAAGATATTAGCCAATGCACGGTATCCAGATGAAGTGAAAAAGTACCCAGGTGAAAGCTGTTTTGGCGATGTAGGAAGTAGTGAATGGTTTAGTAGCTTCGTATGTTTTGCTAAAACAGCCTCTATGCTCGGTGGTTATCCCGATGGTACATTTAGGCCAGGGCAAAATATAAATGCAGCAGAGGCGCTTAAAATAACGCTAGAGGCATATTACGACAGCATTCCTGATGTTGCAGGGGCTTGGTATCAAAAATACTGGGACTATGCGACGAGCAATGGGCTAATCCCAAGTGCTTGGTTAGACCCATCAGTGGAAATAACTAGGGGCGAAATGGCAGAGTTGATATATCGTATCGCTGAGTAACTTTTGCCAATGAAG
>CBFHWY010000123.1:0-4856 GCA_965659675.1 Salibacteraceae bacterium
GATCCTTGACCTGCTCATTAAAACCGGTGGAGTCTTCTTCCGAATAGCCGGTCAATTGAGCTACGTCCATGAACTTGCTTCTGATCTCAACATGAGATTCAATCGGGACTTCAATCTGATGAACAATGGCTGGCAGGTCGCTGATATAGCCAGTGATGGACAGGTCTGAATTCCCCATCTTGAATTGAAACTGATCGAGTTCGGCCTTTTTTGCGGTCATCGCAAGATGGGCATTGAGCCCTTGCAGTGGAGATTCCAGTTCATCGGAGTCAAAACTCAGATCCTTGATCTTCAATTCTGCAAAGTAAGCCTGATTGAGGTCCTTCAGTGCTTCTTCCGGCTTGTTGAGATCAACGATATCATGGAAATTCATATTGAGTTGAACATCTCCTTTTGGATCCCTGATCTCTTCTAGATTGAAGAAGTCGACAATGAAAGCCACTTCAAAATCAACCTGCAGTTCCATATCGATCTCAGGGGTCTCGAAGTTCTTTACGAAGACCGAGCCTAACACACTCCCCTTTTCCAGGTCGGCCCGAATGTCTTTCAGGGAGAATTCCATTGTAGTCAAGTCTCGTTTTGATCCATTTGAAAAATGCCCTGAAAAGCCCAGGTCTTCAATGCGTCTTTTGACCTTGGTGTTTTCCAAATAAGCTTGAGAGGCTCCAAACTCTGCATCGATAAAAGGTTGTCGACCATCAGTGGTTGGTCCTTGAACTAGAGCATTGAAATAGATATCACCCTTGTTATCGTAGCGTTTGAGTACTGGAATGAGCTCCTCTGGTGCAAAGGCGATGAACAGGTCGAAGCTTGGTTTCTTTCCACTCAAACTCAGGTCCAGGGTCATTTCGTTCTCCGTATCCACGCTTCCTTCGATCTCAAAATCCACATCTTCCATGTTTATTCCTGAGGGTTTAAGATCCAGCCAGCCTGTTTTCTGATTGAAGTTCAGATCGGTATGAAACTCAAAGTGTTTGTGTTTAAAGAAAGTGGTGTCGCCTTTATCGAGAATATTCAATTCAAATTCAGTATCCACATGAGCCGCAATGAGCTCCTCATTCGAAAGGAAACTCCCCTTAGCCCAGTAAATGAAGGTCTCCACATCAATATCGCTGGTCTCTTTACGCTGATGAATGTCCACATTCACCAATTCCAATTCCTTGAGATGGATCTCAAGTGCGCTGGTATCGTTTTCATCCACCTCCGCTCCGGTGTCAAAAGCCCTTTGCAGATTATTCTCTCCGTTTTCGTGGATCAGGAAATCGATGAATCCATCCTCGATCACGATCTTTTGAATATCGAGTTTAGCTCGAATGATATCCCAGAGATTGAATCCAACGTAAATATCTCCCACGGAGAGGATCAGGGGTGCATCAGCTGTTTTGTATTCGTAGAGCTGAACACTGTCGATCTTCAGGGAGACGTATGGAAAATCGTGGAATGGCGCCAGGTGTACCTTCTTTACGGAAAGTTGACCCTCATACAATGTGTTGACCTGCTGCAGTTGGGATTGTACCAGCTCGTCCTGCTTCACCCAAATGTAGCTTAATGCTCCTGCAAAGAACAGAATGATAGCAGCTAACAAGCCCAATATGATCCGCTTGATCAAGGTCCGATTCATGAAGCGAAAATAAGGAATAGAGAGTGGGATATGATGAATATAAAATGAAGAATGATGAATGATGAAGTAGACTTAGTGCTGGCGCGGCGAAGACCTACTATCTGTCCTCTGCCGTCAGGCCACTTCTACATTCTGCATTCTACATTCTACATTCTACATTCTGTGGTTCTGCAGCTTGCAGCTTGCAGCTTGTAGCTTGTAGCTTGCGTCTCTGTTTAGATCTTCCTTTGCCAATTATCGAGCAATTCTTCGGCTATTTTACTAAACTTCCATTTCAAAAAAGGATGAAGCAAAAGTTTATGGAAGCTTCTCTTGTATTCAAATTCAAAACGCATCAAAACCCTCGTTTGGTCCTGACCGAGCTCATCTAAGCTCCAGGAACCTTTCAGTTTCTTGAATGGATATGGATAATCGGGATCAGAAGTATCCACCTCAAAGGCATACTCCTGCTCTTCCACCCAAAGTGAACAGCTTTCAGTCCAGCTATCCTTTTGATGGCTGCACTTTCGAAGCATGCCCTCTCCCTCTCCGGAAATGATCTCAACCGTATCAATGTTGGGAGCCACCAAATGATAATTTCCCACATCAGAGATCAGCTTCCAGACATCCTTTTTATTGGCATGAAACACACGCTCAAACTCCAGTTGTTTTTCACCGGAGCCGCTTGAGTCGATATCAGCCAGTGCTTTCGACTGCCAAATAGCCATAAATAGAACCACAAGGGCCACAACGGCGATCAGCAACTCACCTGCTCCAGATATCTGAAAGACAGGATACAGCAGAATGAACATACTTGCAAATACCCAAAGAAGATCCTGAATGATGATAAAGAGCACTCCCAGAGCTCTTTGTTTGTATATCTCATAAACTAGGGTGATCGCAAAGTACAGCAATGCAATTCCTACCACCCAAAACACCCTGCTTTTAGGTACTTCGAAGATAACTGCGGTTTGCCGGTGAAACAGAATGAGTAAAAGTCCCGACAGTGATGAAAAGATGGCATTTGCCCTGAGTGCGCCTTGTAATTGATTCATATCATAAGCTTTCCACAAAGCTCATGGATGTGAATCGACTTTGGCTTGACAAATGTTAAGAAATGGGCTTCGCCAGATTTTTCCGTAATCTGCTTAAAGACTCAGGTGTGATTCCCAGCATGGAGGCAATGTACTGTAGCGGTACTTGTTGAAAAAGCTCTGGATGATCTTCCATCAAACTTTCGAAGCGCTGATTGGAGGTAGTATGCAAGTGCGCAAACATCTTTTTCTCCAGTTTAGCAAAGGAACTCGCCAAGAGACTGTTATCAAACTCGAGCCATTTGCGTTCTTCCCTGCTTAGTTTAAAATGATCATCTCTGCTGATCACCTGCAGTTTACAATCCGTAATGGCCTGGATATTCCAATAACTGGCAGATTGAAACACAAAGCTCGACAAAGAGGTGATAAAGCTCCCTTCGCTGCCGATCCAAAAGGTAACCTCCTTCCCTGCCACCACTTCATACAATCGCAGAAAACCTGATTCTATAAAGGCCATTTTACGACAGAGTTCTCCTGCGTGAAGGAAATACTCGCCTTTGTTTAGCTTTTGTGTGTGAAAGTTGGTCCTGATCCGTTCCAGCGAACGATCATCAATGCTGATCTGGCTTGAAATACAATTTTTGAGAGGGTCCATTGAGGTGGGGTGTTTGATTCATTACTTCTGGCGCAAGGTATAAAAACTCATTCCTTTTCTTGACCTTGCCACTTTATGATCCTTCGAGATCTTCCACTTACGGTGAAAGTCAGTTTGTCCGTCGTTGGCAAGAAGCAAGACCTTATTCTTCCTGAGCTCGTAGTTTCCTTTCACTTCAATGCTGTTGGATGGAACTGAAAGATCCTGATAACTAAAGCTCATGTCTTCATTCAACTTCAACTCGATCTGCGCTGGATCGCTCTCAGAAACACCATAGGTGGCTTTCATGCTTTCCTTCTCCCCTTTTGTAAAGGCTGATAGCATCAGGAAGAGCAGTATGCCAAGGCTTGATATTGTGATTATTTTCATGTCTTTGATTTAGAGAGGCGTGCTTAAAACGAGACGCCCATTCTTTCGCAAGTTATTCTTTTTGTCGAGAGTGCTCCATAAGCTTAGCTGCCTGGCTTTGACTTTCCTGAAAATCTGAAATGATCTCTGAGACTTCATTTCCGGTGAATTGAACCGCACTGACAATTTCTTCTTGCTCTTTATAATGCCAGATCTCAATGAACTCATCTCCTTTTGTGACCTGGACCTTTTCTGAAGGAGCTCCAATGAGCCCCTCAACTTCGGTGGCTGTCATGCCTAATTTAACTCCCTTTACTTTGTTTGAGCCGCTGCTGCAGGCAATTGTACAAGCAGCGAAGAAAATAATGAAGTAGATTGCTTTGTTCATGGGATTTGGTTTTTGGTTTTGTTGGGCTGAACTTTTCGTGTATAGTGCGTATCCAGAAGGGTATGCACTATGCACCTTGATGTGCCTTCGTGCTTTTTTTGAATTCTTCTAAATCAAGAATAGCCCGTCTGATTGCTCTATAATCGTTCATTGGTACTTGGATAAACTCAATGCCCTCATCAGTTTCAGCTTGAAATAGACCTTTTGGAGCTCTGTTGGTATTTATTAAATCCACATAGCATCCATAATCTATACTGTATACATTATAGCGAATTCCTGGTTTATCTTGACCAGCAATACTTTGTTTAATAAGATGTATTACCCTTGAATCGTATAGAAAATCAATAAGTGCATTCTTTACGTCAGTCTGAAGCAAGAAGGCTCGTGCATTTCTGTTACCTAATACCTCATCGATGATCCAACGAAGAAGTGTAAGTGCGTTTTCTTTAGAACTAACTGATTTTTCTTTATCCCGAGTATACCAGACTCTTGCAGCTGCCCTTAGGTTTACCAATGAAATTTTTTCGTTCCTTGCTTTAAGAGCAGATTGGGAAAGAATGTTAATAGCATCCCTTGGAACCCCTTCGGTTGCTCTTACAAATTCAGTGAAAGCTCCTTTCTGTGTAAATGCAGCATTTAACAATTGAGATGATGTGCTAAATTTAATCTCATCTGGAAGGTGGGGGTTTATGTGTTTGAAAATCAATTTTTCAAAAAACTCTGTAGCTAAATTGTCATCATTATCAAAAACCATGTATTCGTCCATATTGACACTAGAAACATCAGCACCTATTTCAATCCCAATATATTCTGAACCTTCTTTTGAAATTC
>CBFHWY010000124.1:0-4795 GCA_965659675.1 Salibacteraceae bacterium
CCTGAACTAGCCAAAGGCACGTATTTACTTCGAATGCAATGTGCCAATAATGAAACCAAAGAGATGAAGTGGGTGAGAGAGTGAGCGAAAATAACCGCAGAATAATGAATGAAAAATGTAAAAGTGTCCACACAGCAGACGCATGACTTGCTGCATAAATCTGAATCTTGCCCTGACCCCTGACCCCTGACCCCTGACCCCTGACCCCTGACCCCTGACTCCGACTCTGACACTTCGAAGAGCAAAGCCGACTCCTGACTCCTCTTCTAAACAACACTCCGAAGAGTTAAACCAAGTCCTAATCTCAAGCACTAATCTCAAGATCAAAGAGCCAAAGATTTGTCCCCAAAATAAAACGTAAGTGATTGATTTTGTGCAATAATTTTAATATATTGAACAAAATTATAAATAAACATTATGAAAAATCAAGCCCATACAAGCCCATACAAGCCCATACAAGCCCATACAAGACTTTCCTAAATCCGCCAAACTACTCTTTTTACTTATAATAAGTTTGAGTCTATTTTCTTGCTCAGATGTTGGTCAGGACCTTCTAGAAGAAGGAGGTCATGGTAACAGACTCAAGTCTGGAGGGACAATAAATTACAAAAACACATCAAATCCAGAGGACTCGGCGGGATACTATCATAATGCCGCAATGGAGGACCTTGAAGATGTTCTCGAATCTGCAACTGACTCTACCAAAATTGATGTTGCTTTTCAATATGCTGAGACAAATGGGTTTTCAGGTGTAAGGGACTCAGTTTGGACTAATGAACTATGGGGTTTCAGAGATACAATTGAGAACGGATATTATAGTCATATCGATTCAACTGACATTTTTATCCAATCCTTTGATTACGATTTATTGAACGCAAATATTTCGTCAGACTATCATGGATATGCCATGGATATATATGATATTTTAGGTGACACCAATCTTTGGAATTGCGAATCATGCTCATTAACGACACTGATTCAGAATGTAATGGATGAATTTAAAAACCTTGAAACAACAATCCAGAATGATGGATCAGTTAGCTCAAATGAAAAAGAAGATTTACTCAAACTCTGCTCAATCGGAAGGTATAGCACTTACTATATATATGAGCAATCCCAAGCTATAAACAATCCATGGGAAATCGATGAACTTGATGAATATGGAGATTATGCAATAAACTGGGAATGGGTCGTTGGAGCTGATATTGCAGGTGGTCACCTTGCTTTACAATCTGGAGCAGTTGGCATTGCATCTGCTTTTGGCCCTGGTGCAGCTCTTGGGACTCTTGGTGCAGGAGCAGCCCTTGGGTCTGGAATAGCAATTTGGGGTATGTGGTAAATAAAGCCTTTGGTTATGAATGTCATTTTTAAGCATCAAGAAGGTAGTTCGAAAAAGAAAGGAGACCTAAGAGTAAATTCTTCAAATAACTCAGTCAAACTTGGAGTAAATGAAAGTACTACTATTGAAGTTGAGGAGGGTGAACGTCTCGATTTAGTCTATGGGCCTTATAAGGAAGCCATTTATCTGAAAGGTGTTAAAGAAGGGGACATCATTGATTTGGGTATAGATAAAGTCGATTTGAAGTTCAATCGCTCTGTCATTGCCTTGCTATTCGGAATGGGTGTCACTCTGAAAGCTAGAATAGGAGATCGAGTATTGAATGATGAAATTTATATTCATGGAAGAAGAGATGTGATAATTGCAGCAATAATCGCCTTTATAGGATGTTTGAGTTCTTTGGTTTATGCTATAGCTGAATATATTATAAATCCGGCAGCACCCGTCCAAGGCTTAATAATTGTGGTTGTTTTTAGCCTGTCTGTGCTTTACTCAGTGGCTAAGTTGCTCTTTAAGAAGAACGAGGATCATATGGCCTATAGCGCAGTCTTCTTTGCATTCATTCTGTGTTTAGTGGCAGAAATGATTATTGGTAATCCAAATCCATTAAGCGTCCCTGCTTTAGTACTTGCAGGTGTTTTTAGCATAGGATCTATTTTTCTCTCTAGCTGGGCAGTAAAATAGTATAAATCAATACTCTTGTTTTGACAGAAATTAAAGAATTTCATCTAGCAGACTAAAGTTTTAAGTCTAGATTTATACATTGGATGGCCCAAATTGAGATCAAATTCCCTTATTTATTCAATCTCAAAGCTTGGTTTCAAAAAACAACGCTTACTCCTGGCATCTCGCTCCTAGATCCACATCTCAAGGCTCTAATCCCTGACTTGCTAGCCCTAAGCTCCAATCCCCTACAGAGAATATATTTGCAGCAACAAAACGAATCATGAGCGAAGCATTAGTAAAAGCCAACAAATGGCTTGAAGGAAATTACGACGAGGAAACTAAGCGAAGCATTAGTGGGTGGATGGAATCGGACCCCGATGCCCTGGAGGATGCCTTTTACAAGGACATGGAGTTTGGAACTGGAGGCATGCGCGGAATCATGGGCGTGGGCAGTAACCGGATTAATAAATATACGCTGGGAGCTGCTACACAAGGACTTTCGAATTACCTTAATCAAGAATTCTCTGAACAGCAGATCAAGGTTGCAGTGGCCTACGATTGTCGGCACAATTCCAGACAATTTGCAAGGCTCGTTGCTGATGTTTTGAGCGCCAACGGAATCAAGGTTTACCTTTTTGAAGATCTTCGTCCAACACCAGAACTATCATTTGCTGTTCGGCATCTGGGCTGTCAATCGGGAATCGTTCTTACCGCTTCTCATAATCCGCCTAAATACAACGGTTACAAGGTATATTGGGAAGATGGTGGGCAGATCGTTGCGCCACATGATAAGAATATCATTTCTGAGGTCAAGAGGATCGAAGATGTTGATCAGATCAATTTTGAAGGAGATGATGGGCTCATTGAGATCATTGGTTCGGAGATCGATGAAGCATTTTGGAAGGCATGCTTAAATAACTCCTATACCAACGAAGGCAAAGACCAGTTAAAGATCGTTTTTACCAGTTTGCACGGAACCTCTATCAAGTCAATCCCCGAAGTGCTCGATCGGGCGGGTTTTGAACATGTTCATGTGGTGCAGGAGCAAGCTGAGCCCGACGGTGACTTTCCAACCGTAAAATCACCAAATCCTGAAGAAACGGAAGCCCTATCCATGGCCATTGAGCAGGCGAAAGAACAGGGTGCAGATATGGTGATCGGAACGGACCCCGATGCAGACCGAATTGGCATAGCAGCTCGAAACCCACAAGGTGAATTGCAGATCCTCAATGGAAACCAGACGGGAGTGCTCCTTACCGACTTTTTGATTAGGAACTGGCAAGCCGATGGGGCACTCTTGGGCAAAGAATTCATTGCCTATACCATTGTTTCGAGTGATCTTTTCAGGGATGTTGCTGAAGATTATGGGGTTCAGTGGGATGTTTGCCTCACAGGATTTAAGCATATCGCTGCGCTCATTCGTGAGAAAGA
Source organism: Salibacteraceae bacterium (assembly GCA_965659675.1). Taxonomy (GTDB): domain Bacteria; phylum Bacteroidota; class Bacteroidia; order Flavobacteriales_G; family Salibacteraceae; genus CBFHWY01. The sequence continues at coordinate 3,437 of CBFHWY010000124.1, forward strand.
AGGGAAACTCAAATACATCGGTGGGGGAGAAGAGAGTTATGGATATATGGTCGGTGATTTTGTGCGTGACAAGGATTCAGTCACTTCCACATTGGTGGCTTGTGAGATGGCTGCAGAAGCGAAGTCGCAGGGAAAAAGCTTATTTGATCTACTCATTGACATCTATCTAAAACACGGTCTTTATCAGGAGCATTTGATCTCTATTGTGAAAGAAGGAAGGTCGGGAGCCGAAGAGATCGCAGCCATGATGGAGGGCTACCGACAATACCCACCTCAGGTTCTGGCCGGTGAGAAGGTGGTGCGAATTGCCGACTATCAAACCCAGGAACTCAAGGATCTTAAAAGTGGTGCGATCGAAAAGATCGATCTGCCAAGATCCAACGTTCTTCAGTTCTTTACTGAAAATGGCTCTAAGATCTCAGCGCGTCCGAGCGGAACAGAACCGAAGATCAAGTTTTATTTCTCCATGCGAAAGGAGCTTAAAAGCAAAGCTGAGTATCAAGAGGTCTTGGATTCCTTAAATGCATCAATTGAACAATGTATCGGAGATCTCGGTTTGAATTAATAGATGTTGCACTCTATACCTTTTACCTTCTACGTTTCACCCTTCGACATACTTCGGCAAGTTCAGTATACGCTCGGGGCATGCTTTCTACTTGTTACTTTCTACTTTATACTTTCTACCCAAGTGGTTCACGCTCAAGCGCAAGATCATGAATTCAAGAGTGACTTTCTTAAGTTAAATAGCAGAGCTTTTGCATTCGCTGGAGGTTGGTCTGTAGGTAACATGGCTTTTTCTGGTACTGAGTTGATCCTGCTAAATGCAAACAATAATTCAGGTTCAGAATTGTATCGTGCCCAAATGAACTTGGGCTGGTCTGCGGTGAATACGGCCATTTTTGCCCTGGGTTATCGTCAGCAAATGAAGCTTTCCACTGACCCGAAGGTAGATTGGCTTGAACAGCATCGCAAAACAAAACGAGCTTTTATGATCAACACTTTCCTTGATGTGCTTTATATCGGTGCCGGAGCCCTGCTTACTCAGTATGAAAAGGGCGAGATCCCAAGGAACCAGGGATTTGGTCAGGCCATCATGTTCCAGGGCAGCTTTTTACTCGGTTTTGATGCCTTTATGTGGTGGAAGAATAGCAGGCTGAAGAAAAAGTATAGGTAGAGAGTTTGGAGGTTCGAAGGTTCGGGAGTTCGGGAGTTCGAAGGTTCGAGAGTTCGAGAGTTCGAGGGTTCGAGAGTTCGAGGGTTCGGGAGTTTGTGTTTAGCATTCGGGAGTGTTCACTTAAGTGTGTCATTCTTTTAATCCAATTCTTTTTCCTTGAGTCATAGCTAATATAGAGATTACTT
>CBFHWY010000125.1:0-4769 GCA_965659675.1 Salibacteraceae bacterium
GGAAAGTAGTCCCTTCCGACACTTCACAGATATGTGGATCTCGTTGGAAGTGTTTAACATCCTACAGATCAACAATACCATCAGCTATTTATGGGTAAGGGATGTAAGCGACCGGCAATATGCCATTCCAAACTATCTGACCTCACGTAGAATCAATCTGAGGCTCGTCGCCAATTTTTGAGCGCAAGTCGATTAACTTTGTGGGGTGAGGAATTATCTTTTCCTATTTCTGGTACTGATCTTCGCTTGTGAGGAAGATCCCTCCTTTTATAAGGAAGACATCGATTTTCCCAGGCTCGATAGCATCCTTGAACGACAGGAACACCTCACATTGGATAGCTTCTATCTTTTTGGCAGAAGCAGCGGAAATCGCGATCAGCCTGTTTCCATGTTCTTCTACAGTCCAGATAGCATTGAAGATATTCGCTTCTTCAGGTCGAATCGATTTGATGCACTTGGACAATACAGAGAGTTCTATCCACAGGTGAGTCGCAGTCAAAATTTCTGGCAGACCACTTCTTATCCCCTCTACGATGGAGATGTTTTTGTGAGGGCCTCCTACATGGTTGAAGACACCATGTATTTGAGTAAAAGTTTAAAGCTTTTGCATTGGGAACGGGCTACTGCTGAGATACCCGACATTGACATCGACACCAAAAATCCCAGGAACCCCAGGTTCAAGTGGGACAGAGATGACTACGGAAGCGACATTTACTTGCTTGGCATTTCAGATTGGCAGGAAGAGATGTTAAGCAGCGTGATACTTTCTGATACAAACTATCGCTTCTACGATGTATTTGCGCCATTTGAATTTATTGGACCAGAATACACTCAGCCTGAGCTTGTGCAAGATGAGCGCTACAATATCCAGCTGATGGGCTTAGATACGAGTACCGGATGGTTAAATTCATATCGACAAGTAAGCTTTATCTCAACCCGGGAATGAGGTTTATCTCTCTACTTGCCATATTATTAGTTGCCTGCGGCAGTCCAGACAAGACGGATAACTATGAGTCGGAGATCAAAGCCCATCGCAAAGAGGTCACCAAAACTTTTCTGATCAGAGAGAGTTCGCCGCTTAAGAATGAGGACAGAAAATATTTTGTAGGTCTTAATTATTTCGAAATTGATCGAGAATATGCGGTTTGGGCAGAGTATCAAGCTTTGATGAATCAGGGCTTATCCAGATTAAGCACTTCTGGAGGGGAGGAAAGAGAATACATACGAGATGGTATTTTGACATTCAAACTTAAAGGGAAAGACCTGCAGCTCTACAGTTATCGCTCAACGGACAGCCCAGACCTCTTTATCCCTTTTGGGGATGAAAGCAATGGAAAGGAAACATATCACGCCGGCAGGTATGTTGATATGCAGGCGCCAGACAGCAATCAAGTACTTTTAGATTTCAATAAAGCCTATAATCCTTACTGCGCTTATAATGATAAGTGGTCCTGCGTGATCCCTCCTTCAGAGAATAAATTAAACATCGCTGTTTTAGCTGGCGAAAGAAGGTTTCACTAGGCGTGTTCAATCACCACTCTACCCCTGGTTTTTCCTTTGAGGATGAGTTCAATCTGTTCATCGAGTTGATCGAGGCTAAGCACATTTGATACTTCCTCAAGCTGATTTGGTTTCCAGTCAGATTGGAGTCTATCCCAGAGCATTTTTCTAGTTGCCATAGGTGTTTCCGCGGATTCAACCCCTATCAGGTTTACCCCATTCAGTAAAAAAGGATAAACTGTCGTATTCAGTTCATGACTGGAAACCAGTCCGCAAACGGCGATGCTTCCATTCTTGTCGCAGGCCTTCATTAGAGTTGACAGGGTATTTCCCCCAACAGTATCAAGCGCTCCAGCCCATTTTGTTCTCAAAAGAGGTCTACCCGACTCATCATTGGTATAAGCGCGATCTTCTCTCCTGATCGCCCCAAGTTGTTTTAAATAGTCTTCCTGATCTGCTTTTCCGCTTGATGCAACCACATCATAACCGGCCGCAGAGAAGATACTTACTGCCATACTGCCAACGCCCCCTGTAGCCCCTGTGATCACAATCTCACCCATGGCTGGACTCTGACCCGCATTTTCCATTTTCCATAGCGCCAGTGCCGCCGTAAAGCCAGCAGTACCCAAAATCATACTTTCTTTCAGGTTCAAATTATTCGGAAGGGGCACTACCCAATCTGCTGGAACGCGGATATACTGCCCAAAACCACCATCAGTGTTCATTCCAAGGTCATATCCCGTTACCAGGACCTCATCTCCCACCTCAAATCTGGGATCAGTGCTCTCAGCCACCAAACCACTGGCGTCAACACCTGGGGTATGAGGATACTCTCGTGTTATTCCCTTATGTCCGGAGGCCGATAAGGCATCTTTATAGTTGAGCCCTGCATAGGCCACTTTGATCAGCACTTCACCTTCGGGAAGCTCGGATGTATCGCGCGTGATGATCTTCCGCTCAAATTCTCCATTGTCTTTTTCAAAGATTCTGTAGGCTTGAAATTCCATGCTTGCAGTTTAGACCCAAAGGTAGGCTTATCCCCAAATGTGCCTGGCCAGCCTGTAGGTATTTGCGTGAGCCTCCACTATATCAGCGATATTCTCAGAGTAACCTCCTCCCATACTTGCGGTGACTGGTATCTGAAGGTCATAACATCCTGAAAGAACGATCTCATCTCTTCGCTTACAAGCTTCGATACTCAATGACAAGTGTCCGAGTTTATCCGTTTTGAGCACATCCACCCCACTTTGAAAAAAAACAAAATCGGGTTTGATGCGATCAAAAAGTTGATCGAGATTCTTTTGAAGTATCGATAGGTACTCAGTGTCGCCGGTGCCAGTCTTTAATGCAATATCCAGATCGGATCGCTCCTTTTTCAATGGATAGTTTGATTCGCCATGCATGCTGAACGTAAAGACCCGCTCATCATTTTGAAAGATCTGCGCTGTTCCATTTCCCTGATGCACATCGAGGTCGACAACGAGTATCTTCTTCACCTGTTTTGTGTCCAATAAGAAGTTTGAGGCAATGGCAATATCATTAAGCAGGCAAAAGCCCTCTCCCCTATCAGTGTAGGCATGGTGTGTTCCACCAGCGATATTGAATGCAACACCATGTTCAAGAGCAAACTCAGCGGCGTTTAGAGTGCCTTTCATGATGATCCGCTCCCGTTCAATTAATGCCGGGCTATGCGGAAAACCCGTTTTTCGCTGTTCCCTGGGACTAAGTTCCAGTGAGCTAAGGCGTTTCCAATAATCTCGATCATGTGTTTTGAGGATCCATTCTTCCTCGAGTATATCCGGCTCAAAGAAATCATCCTCTTCGAAGCTTCCCTCATGTTTCAATTGCAAAGGAAGCAACTCATACTTTTCCATTGGAAACTTATGTCCATCTGGAAGAGGGTGGGCGTATTCCGGACGAAAGGCGATCTTGATCGTGCTCATTCAGGCACACAAAAGTCTAAATATCTGACTTATTCTCACCAGGCAACTTTACATGTCCCCAGTTCTCTCCTTTTCTGATTCGATTGAGCTGAGTATGGGTGATGCCGAACTGCTTAGCGATGACACGCAACCTTGTTTTACCTCTGGCTAACATTTGTTTTATTCGGATCACATCCGTTTCCGTCAGCTTAGAATATTTGATCTTCTTTTTACTGGCGATGAACTTTGGATTTCTATTCAGATGTATCTCTTTTTCCTTTTTGTTCGCCCATTTCAGGTTGCGGTAATAATTGTTCTTCTTGTTAAAATCCAGATGCAGCACATATGTCTGATCATCTGAGTTTTTTTCGAGAAAATTTTCCGCTACCAGTTTATGGATGTATTTAGAGATGCGCTTTTCGTTGTATTTGGTAAAGGCCACCATTGGATAACCTTGTACAACTCCACCCTTTAGCAATCTTCCATTCTCTTTATCGTAAGCGTAGCTTTTGATCCTACCATGATTGGAGATCTCGTATTTGACACCGTTGTCAAAATCTCCAAGGTCTAGCTCTTTCCAGACCTCATCTTTGTAATTCTCCATGTCTTCACAGAAATTACGTTCGAGCAATATAGCTCAAAGAACTAACGCTGTGAAGCGTAAGTTGTTCGCTGTTGCTACACTAAAATATCAAGGGGAGGCGATCTCCATAAGCTGTGCACAGAATATCGCTCCGTAGGTTCCAAGGGCATAGCCCAGTACGGCTAAAAGGACTCCCACCGGAGCTAGAGAGGGATGAAAAGCCGCAGCCACTACTGGAGCTGAAGCTGCTCCACCCACATTGGCCTTTGACCCCACAGCGAGAAAAAAGAATGGTGCTTTGATCAGTTTGGCCACACCAAAAAGCAATGCGACGTGAAAGGCCATCCATAAAAGACCTACTCCTATAAGACCAGGGTTATAGAAGATCTGCATGATATCCATTTTCATTCCAATGGTTGCAACTAGGACATAAATGAATACACTGCCAATTTTAGAAGCTCCTGCTCCCTCGAGTTTGCGTAAGGGAGTGAATGATAATACCAGACCTACAGTTGTCGCTCCCACAACGATCCAGAAAAAGCCAGAGTTCAACACTGAATCAGCCAGAGCTGGGGCACTGGAGGCTATATATCCAGTAACACCCTGTGATAGCATATGTGCAAGAGCGGTGGCTACAAAACCAACACCCAGAATTTGCATGATATCAGACAACATTGGGACCTTTGTGATCGATTTGGCATATTCTTCGACCTTATTTTTAAGCTCATCTATGGCTGAGGAGTCAGCTTTTAACCATCGGTCAA
>CBFHWY010000126.1:0-4372 GCA_965659675.1 Salibacteraceae bacterium
GCCAATATTGGCTCCCATGATCACTCCAATGGCCTGTCGCAGTGTGAGCAGGCCGGCATTCACAAAACTCACGATCATCACGGTTGTAGCCGAAGAACTCTGGACGAGAGAAGTGGTGAGAAAGCCAGTGAATAAACCAGCAAAGCGGTTGGTGGTCATCGCCCCGAGGATCTGACGCATCTTGTCCCCAGCGAAACGCTGGATTCCTTCGCTCATGACCTTCATTCCATAGATGAAGAAACCAAGAGCACCAAGCAATATTAAAATACTGAAGATGCCATAACCTTCTTTTACGTCAACTGTATTCTCTTCAGACCAAACATATGACTCATGTTGATCAAGCCCTGCAGTTGGAGCGCCAAGCTGCCAATAGTACCTGGAAGAGGCCTCAAGTTCTTTGAGTGTGTAGCGAATGCTGTCTGATGAGATCGGGTCAGAATAGCTGTAGTTTTCTTCTCCCTTAAGCCGGTATCGGACCTTTAAGTAAGGGGTCTTATCAAAGCGCGACCAGTAGAGCGTTGCAGAACTCTTGTTTTCCGAAACCCCAAAAAGATTCTCAAAATCATCTGTTTGCACAGTTGCTGAGCTCTGCTGAGTCCCGCTCTCATGCTGCGCAAAAGCGCCAAGAGATAGCAGACAAACGAAGAATACGACCAGATGATTTTTAAATGGCATTTGTAGCACTCTGCGCGCAAAAATAGAGGGAGGAATGGAATAAGCTGCATTCCTATGAAAATTTAATATACTAGGCATTCAGGTCGGGCCTTTTTGCCTTGGTTCTTTCTTCTGCTTTTTCCTGCCTCCAATCTTCAATGGCCTTTTCATTTCCGCTGAGCAGCACCTCGGGAACCTTCATTCCTCGGAAGTCAGCCGGACGCGTATAAACAGGAGGCGCAAGCAGGTTGTCCTGAAAGGAATCGGATAGGGCAGAACTCTCATTGTTAAGCACTCCTGGAAGTAATCTGATCACGGCATCGCTGATCACCGCCGCAGCAAGTTCCCCTCCGGACAGTACAAAATCTCCGATGCTAAGCTCAAGACTAACAAGTTCATCTCGAATACGCTGATCGATGCCTTTGTAATGCCCGCAAATGATGATGATGTTCTTTAAAGTACTCAGTCGGTTTGCTGTGTTTTGCTTAAACTGATCACCATCGGGGGTGGTGTAAATGATCTCATCATAAGTTCTTTCGGATTGGAGTTTTTCGATAAGCTCAAAAAGGGGTTCACAGCGCATCACCATGCCAGCGCCTCCGCCGTATTGATAGTCATCAACCTGTTTGTATTTTCCCAATCCATAATCCCGAAGGTCATGTACTTCCAGAGTTACGAGTCCTTCGTCGATAGCGCGCTTGAGAATAGAGTGCCCAAAAGGGCTTTTCAATAGCTCCGGAACGACGGAAATGATGTCTATGCGCATGGATCAAAATTAAAAAAGGGTTGCGGAGTGCAACCCTTTTCATTTGAAGTCTTTTGCTTTTTAGTTCATCAGCTTATTGTACTGATCTTTGATGTCGTCATTTTGTGGATGAAGTTTAAAGGCAAGTTCGATCCACTCTTTTGCCCGGGCTGTCTCACCTTCGGTAACCAGGTAGTTGGTCCAGGTTTTCATACACTTCACATAGTATGGATTTGAAACCTCATCGCCTTCATAATCGCCAGACTTCATTTCATCCTCAACGATCTTCTTATACTCGTCGAGCTTCATTTGTCCCTGACGATTTCTAGACATCAGCTCACTGATCCCAGCGATGAATAGAATGTTCTCGTCATCTGGAAAGATCTTCATGGCTTTACGATAACGCGATGCAGCCTTGGAATACTTGCGTTCCACAAAAATGAAAAAGGTCTTTTCCATAATATACTCTTTCAGCTCCTGGATGTATTCGTAGTTAACTTCTGCAGTAACCGTTTCGCGTTCTTTTTCTATGGCTTTGGTAGAATACTTAACGAATTTATCACCGTACTTCAAGATGTCTTTGTAAGCATTTGGATAGGCCTCCTCCATATCGGGATTCATCGCCAGTTGATGAAGTGACATGGTCATGTATAGATATACCTCTGCGTCGTCTCGATACTTATCCTTTTCAGACATTTTAAAGGCCTTGTAGTAAACATCTTCGTACTTCTCAAGTACATACATATTGAAGAGCTTATTGTGTTTACCACCTACCACTTGCGCGTGAAGACCTAGAGCTAAAACTGATAAAATAAATCCTGCTGTTAATTGCTTAAACATATATTGCATTTTGCTTGTCAAATATCTAAAAATAGAATGAACTGATTAATACACTTCAATGATCATTCCAAAACTTGATAAGTCTAATTTTGTACCATGAAGCAATTCAGTGAAAGAATCAAGGTCGCCGAAGAGGGAAAAAGCAGCAAGATATGGATCAGCGCAAAAATAGATTCATGGAAGCAAACCCTGCTTTTGGCGTGGTTTGCAGCCTGGACTTTTTGTGGGATTGTTGTTGCTTCACAACTCTGGGCAGACCTGAGCCGGGACATGTATGTTTTCGTTGTGGTCTATCTTTCTTTCTGGGCATATTTTGAGTATAAGATCGCACATGCTGTATTGTGGCGACTTTACGGCAAGGAGATCATTTTGATCGAGCCAGATAGTCTGAAAGTAAAGCGAGATATAAGAGGATACGGAAGGGTTGTTCCCTATTTTAAGGAGAATATCAAAAAACTCAGAATAGTAGAAAAGAACCCGCGTTCCTTTGCTCAGAGCTTCAACAATAGCTTTTGGGTGATAGGAGGGGAGCAGATCGTCTTTGAGAATTTGGGCAGTTCACAGGGCTTCGGACTCCAATTGAATGACGGGGAAGCAAAAAAGCTACTTCAGTATGTGCGCAAAAGGCTTAGGATATAATGCTAAAGCAGGAGGTGCGCAGGCGTTTACCCAGACGATCTTCGAGGATCATCGATCTTGCATGCTCTGAACTCAGACTTTCATCTATTTTCTGCACCCTAGCTGCTGGGACCTCTTGATCAGCGCATAAGCTTAAAACCTCACCTGAATTCAGCTGCTTACAAAGTTTTTGGATCTCACGATTCATGGCTTGTCTATTTTGAACCCTCACCTGATTTGTTGGAAAAGATTGGGCGAGATCCTTATTTCCAAGGAGCTGACACAACTTACTCCAATGCACATCCGAACCGATGGCGAAAAGTATTTGTACACCGTCGCCGCACTCAAATAGGTCTCCATAAGGAGCTATATTGGGATGAGCAGTACCAATCGGTGCTGCTATCACTTCACTGTTCAGGTATGCACTTGCCTGATTCACCAAAGCGCTTAAAGCCGCTTCTACCAGACTTACTTCCACTTTTAAGGCCTTTTTCTCATTTTCGCGCTCAAGCAGCGCTGTTAAGATGCCTTGTCGCAGTTGATGTGATGCGATCAGGTCGATGAAGGCTACGGGTAACTTAGCCAAGTGCTTTGTATCGCTACCCGTCATGGATATAAAGCCAGATTCTGCCTGGAGGATCACGTCATATGCAGGCCGACCCTGGTCGTTGGGGTAGGAGCTTATCTGAGCATGAATGAGGGAGGGGTTGATCTGTTTGAGATCCTCAAATTGCAGATTGAATTTTTGTGCGACTCTTGGACGAAAATTATCGATGAGAATATCTGCTTCGCGAATCAGCCTCATGAGAGTATCATTATCTTCTTTCTTCTCGAAATCCAGTAAAATGCACTCCTTCTTATAATTAGCAGAGGCATAGTATGAGCTAAATTCACTTTTCGGATCCTCGTTCCTCAGCTTCCAGTTTCTCGTTACATCTCCATTTGTTCGAGCGTTCTCCACTTTTTTGACCCTCGCTCCCTGTTCAGCAAAAAAACTTCCAACCAGTGGTCCGGCCAAAACAGAAGAGAGATCCAGAATGTTAAGCTCATTAAGTTTCATATTACAATGCTAAGTAGAAATGTTAAGGAATTACTAAAACTGTATGCACATTAAATGTATATACATATATTTGTCTAAAATTTGATCATGAAAAGAAAAGAGTTCATTAAAAGATCTGCATTAGGGGCAGCAGGAGTGGCGCTTGGAACTTCAATGTTGAGGGCTAAAAATGTAAAACCTAAAACTTCTAATTATGATCAATTCTTGAAGCAAACGGACTTTGACGATGTCGGGTTCAATCATTTACCAAATAAGGAGACTAAAACGATGAATACAGTACTTCACAAAGCGAATACCCGTGGACACGCCGACCATGGATGGTTAAATACACATCATACATTCAGTTTTGCGAATTATCGCAATCCGGAGCGCATGCACTTTGGTGTATTGAGAGTATTGAACGACGATGTGATCAAAGGAGGAACAGGATTTGGTACACACCCACACGACAATAT
>CBFHWY010000126.1:4381-4628 GCA_965659675.1 Salibacteraceae bacterium
GGAGCACAAAGACAGCATGGGAAATAAGCATGTGATTAAGCAAGATGATGTTCAGGTGATGTCGGCCGGAACTGGGATATATCACAGCGAATACAATGAGTCGAAGTCGGATGAGACCAATTTTTTACAGATCTGGATGTTTCCGAACAAAAAGAACGTAGAGCCGAGGTATGATCAAAGAACTTTCAAACCAGGTGATAGAAAGAACAAGTTGCAGCAGGTCTTATCTCCAAATGCTGATGACGAT
>CBFHWY010000127.1:0-265 GCA_965659675.1 Salibacteraceae bacterium
TTCAGACAGCCGGTAATGTGGGTAGATTCGATGTCCTCGGTGCTCAAGGGTACGGTAGCGGGTTACAAGGTGCCGCTGATGCTAAGGCGCAAGGAATGAGAAACGTAGTCAAACTTGGCGCATCGTTATTTGGTAAGGAGGGTGAATGATGGCTAGACAACCAGCGTTAATCGATATTGCACAAGGGTTCTTTGAAGGTAGACAAGAAGCCAGACGAGCAGAAGAAGCACCTCTTCGTAACAGACTACTGGATCTTCAGGCTAAT
>CBFHWY010000127.1:275-4299 GCA_965659675.1 Salibacteraceae bacterium
TAGGGAAGCCAGAGAAGAGTCACAAGAAGCCCGGTTGCAAGCTGCCGCTGATCTTAAGTCTCAACAGTTTCAGATGGAGCAACTTGCTGTGTTCGCACCGATATTAAGAAACGAGATGTTCAGGATAAGTGAGTTCCCATTAGAACAGAGACAAGCCGCTGCTGAACAATCGAAGTCGAGATTAAGTCAAATGGGGGTAGATGATGAACTACTCAATAATTTTGACACCACTGATCTATCAGATCAGACTCTTGATGCTGCTATTCTCACCATGAACGATTTTGTTAAGTTATCTGAGGAGCGGGAGCAGACGAGAGATACTAGGACCCCGAACCAGAAAGAATTTGAACAGTTTGAATCTATGCCCGAAGGCGTAGAGAAAGAGCAATTCGGGAGAATGATCGGCGCAATAGATCCACCAAAAAATACAACGACTGAGGCTGAAAGGTTGATCGATCTTTTACCGAAGCATAAACGACAGGAAGCCATAGAACGGGCTACTGGTGTACGACCCTCGATTGATGTCGAAGCCAAAGCTAAAGCAGAGGAAAAACAAAGACAATTCGAGACTGAGACTAGGAAGCGTAAAGGTCGTGAACGTGCGGTAACCGTGAGGACAGCGATCAATGATGCTATGGAGTTAGCCGATGGGTTCTTTGAAGAAGGGTTATTTGGTAAAGGACTGTCTTTTATCTCCGGTACTGATGCTCATGCACTCGATAGTAAGCTGGAGACAATAAGGGCAAACACAGGATTAAATGAATTAAGAGCGATAAAAGAGTCAACGGGTGCAGGGTTAGGTTCAGTATCAGAAGCAGAACATAAGTTACTACAGGCGGTTGTCGGGACACTCAAAGTGGGATTAGACGGTGATGCATTAATGGGTAATCTGATGACATATCAGGTTCTATATGATGCTATAGTGAATGAGAGTATGGCTATACCTCTCACCAATGAGGATTTTGACTCTATTCCCAGTGGTAGTATGTTCATTAGTCCTGACACAGGGAAACCCATGAGAAAGATGGTATCTGAAACAGGGATACCAACGAGTACAGAAGTAAACCCGTCCGATGTCATGTTACAGATGAGACGAAGGGAAGATCGATTCAAGAAAGAGAACAGGATGCCTGATTCTTCTTCTGTGGGTCAAGAGTTTGAATTCAACGGTATAAAATACACTGTAGAGGAAGATTAATGCCTACTGTAAGAGCACAAGGTAAGAAGTTTACATTCCCTGAAGGTACAACTTTCGATGAGATTGAGGCCGCTCTTTCTAGTCATTTCAATCCTGAACCAAGCTTTACTGAGAAAGTAATAAGTACAGGTAAAGAAGTATTAGGTACAGCAGAAGCAGGGCTGTCTCTTCTTACAGGGGCGACCACTGGTCTAGCTGCTGGGATATTAGGTGTTGGCGAGGGTATCACACAAGAACTGACTGCTAACGTCATGGGAACTGAAGGTAGAGGATTCAGCCTAGATCCAGATGAGCAAAGAGAGACAGCGAAAAGAATTCAACAGCAGTCAGAAGAGAGAGCTGCACAGTATACCTATCAGCCTTTCACCGAGGGAGGAAAAGAGAAGTTGGAGAGTGCCGCTGAACTTCTATCGCCATTACAGGCATTACCACCTACTGTACAGCCTACATTGCAGGGGGTAAACGCTAGTACACTTGGTGGACCCATAGTGAGAGAAGCTCGTAGAAAAGTGGCCACTACTACTGGCCAATTGGGTAGGCAAACCGCTCAGACAGGGCAGCAGGTTGCCACTAAGATCGGCCAACAAGCCAGAACAATAGCTGAGTCGCCACAGGTGCAAAAAGCTGTGAGTACAAGTATTGAAGCGGGTCAGAAGATAGGTCAGAAACTTGCTGAAAGAGGTACTAAGATGACTCAGGGGCTGATCGATCGTATGACCAATGCTGCCGATAAAAAGACGATGGATGTATTCAGGTCCCAAGCTGATGATACCCGACTGAAGACTAATATCATCCGTGGTATTGATATAGCGGATAAAAGTAGGAGAACTTCTAAGCTCATCAAAAACGCCAACAAAAATGGCATAGGTGAGAGTACAGCATGGGCGATAGTCGGGGCTAATAAGCTAGATAAAGCGAAATTCACCAGTATGGCTACTAAAGCGCGTGTGAGAATGAGTAAAGGTGATGCTGCTGGTTCCTTGGTTGATCACACGACACCCCTCGGTGAGACTGTATATCGCCGCTGGCAGAAGATAGTTGACGTAAATGAAGACGCAGGTAAGCAATTAGAGTCGATAGCAAAAAGAACTCTTCAAAATGTTCAGTTCAAACCTGATCAATTAAGAGACAGGTTCAACCAAGTGGTGGAATCCCTCGGTGTCGCTATAAAGCAGGTAGACGAGCTTCAGTTTGGCGATGACATTGTGAGAGAACGAGGCGCTGTTAAATCACTATTAGAGAGAGTTGGTAAGATCGTGGACTTGGACACCAAAGAAAGAGGTGCTCGATCACTATCGCCAGAGGCATATAAGAACTGGTTTTCTGATAAATTGGATAGTCAGAAAGCATTTGTTACGAAAAAGGGTGATCTAAGATTTAAAACTGAAAACATTAAAGACCCTTCTGGTGGACGAACAGCAATCCAGCAAGCATGGAAACAGATGAGAGAGGATATCGCGAAAACAGAGGTTAAACCAAGTATTGAAACACTCAAAGACTGGTTTAATCATACCGTGGATGCTTCGGGTGCAACGATTCAGAATGTTAACCAGTTGCAGAAGACAGGGGTATCTATCGATAGTATCGCAAGTGCTCGCGGGATGATAGAGAAAGCATGGAAGATTATCGAGGATTCTGACGGTAATGCTTATGAATTGCACAAAGCTAAACAGATAATCGATGAGTTGGTTAATTATGATAAGCCTTCCACAGGTGTCACAGGTAAGTCTGAAAAAGCACTACTGAACCTCCGTAGTGACATTAACAACGCATTAAGATCGGTATCCAAGAAATACGCGGATGTGAATGATCGATATTCCGATACTATCACCGCGATGAACAGATTCAGAGATTCGGCTGGTCAATATTTCAACCCTAAAAAGGGTGACGCTAAATCGATAAAGCAGGCTCGAAATATACTCGGTCATATTGTTAGAGGGTCAACAAGGCAAGATCCTGTTAGTCTTGCGCTGAAGAACTCGATAGATGAATTAGAGGCTGTCGGGGCGAAATATGGTATTAATTTCAGCGATGACTTGCAAACTCAGCTATTCTTTAATGATGAGATCGAACGAGCCATGGGTATTAAGTACACACCTCTAAGTGAGGAGTTGGCTGGCATCCTGCCACTCGAAGGTGCTCGTTTCGCCCGTGGTGATATACCGAGTAGTGTTGCAGATACTGGATTGAGAACTATAAGAGGACTTCTCCGTGGCGGGGCGCCAGAAGAGAAGGTGATGAAATCATTAGAACGATTAACGAAAGAGAGTGAATAATGGTCTGGACAAAGATGGCAGAGGTGCCTAACCCCGTATTCGATACAAATGGAAACCCTTATTCCGGTGCTGTGCTGAAAGCTTATGTTGCTGGGACCACCACTGCAATATCCATTGCAATAGATAAGGATGGCACCAGCCCACAAGCGACTATCACTGCTAATGCCGATGGCATATGGGAAGTATCAGGCAATGAGATCGTCCCTCACATAGATCGAGAGTGTAAGTGGGGCATATTCGCCAACTCTACTGACGCTACTGCTAATACTCCATTTTACATGGGGCCGTTTGATAATGTTGCTCAGTCAAAGTCATCCGACGATAGCGCAAGCTTTGTCACCGATGTGGAATACCACCTTGGTAGTGAGTTCGACGGATCGAACAAAATCACTCTCACCAACTCCTACACCCCCGGCAACGATAACCTCCATGTGTTTCTGAACGGTAACAGACTGCGTCTTGGTTCAGGATTTGATTACACAGAAACTTCAGGTACTGAGGTTACTCTCACTTACGCTCCACTGGCAAACGACAATTACACCTTCGTTAT
>CBFHWY010000128.1:0-4160 GCA_965659675.1 Salibacteraceae bacterium
ATAGGTAGAGCAAAAAGAATTAACAGCTTAGGAATTCGCATGCCAGAACCCCAAAAGTAAGTCTTTGATACACTCGCTTATAAAGCTTGGATGGTTTAGTCTTTAATGCAGCGTACCGACAAGCCATTTCGCTTATCCTGGTATTTATAGATCAAGGCAGAACCGCTTTGTGAAGATAAGTGGAGATAATAGATATCAACTCCTCCGCCAATTAATGAGTCTACCGTCGAAGACCAAATGCCATTCGTTTCTTTAAACTCATTAAATACGCCGTTTTGATAACGATATCCACTTCCAACAGCTGTAAAGTCACTTGAATTGCTGGCAGAAGAATTAGGTGCATCCCAATGATTAAAGTCGGTTGATTTCAGTTTACCACCAGCGACAGTTGGGCCACCAAGCTCAGTGATCAATTCCTCAAAGTCCAATTTGGTCGGAATATGCCAGCCTGTAGGGCAAATTTCACCATCACCGTGTTCAACAGCATAAAAGTTGTAGAGATTTCCGAAAGTTGAAGCATGAACTCCGGTATCATTCATTTGAGTGTAAGCAGGAGTGAGGGTATTCACCCAATTATTCTGGCCGACCACCAGATCAAGACTGTAACCATCAATGAAGGCATAATTCTCGAGTTTCAAGTTTTCCTTAAACCAACATTGATTGCCGATCTCAACCAGTTGGTAAGTCGCATTTACCCATGACTTAGTAGTTTCTCCCTGACAAGCTCCTGCATTAGTGGTGAAGTCAATCTTCGCTCCGTATTTGACCTCTTGCGAATTAAAAATGTATGCACGCACATAATATCCTGTGCCAGGGTTAAGATTAATGACTTCATGATTAAATTGACCAGTGAATTGAAAACCCGTGTCCTGATAAACAGAATTAGCTAGGGTGGGGAAGGGGTTTGTACTTAGGCAGAACCCAAAAATCACTTGATCTTCACTACCGAATGAAGTAACTTCTGCAATGAGCTCTGCTGAAGTACCTGAAGTTGGATTAGCTGAAATGGTGACGACGCTCATAGGTTCTTGAGTTAAGGTGTCGTCACTAAAATTTTGCTGGCATTCACTTAAGGAAGAATTTTCTCCATTCTCCGCAAGAATGCAGTTACCGCTAATGCAATCGTATTTTTCAGGTGCTGAAGTTTCGCAAATGGCCTGACAATCCTCCAGACTTCTATAATCTCCCGTTGCTGAAAGCTCGCAGCTTCCATCTACGCAGGAATATCGCGTTATCTTACAATTGTTTTGGCAGTCTTCGAGGCTGGTGTAAGCTCCATTCGAACTGATCTCACAAGTGCCATTGACACATTCAAAACGATTGTCTTTTTTACATGAGAAACTAATCAATGCGACCAGTCCCATTAGTGCTAAAATTATAGTTACACTCTGGTTCGTTCTACCAAATTAGACTCTTAGTCTTTTCCGTTATATGACTTTCGTCACCCAATGCATTGATTTATTGTAGAACATTTTAGTGGCTAGACTGTAAATTAGATGTATATACATATATTTGTGATCATGCGAAGTATAAAAGCAGTTTATCAGTCTCAAAAAGTGAATATGGGAGGGATCATTTTAGATCAGCCATTGCCGAATTCCCAGCTGGATAATATTGACCCTTTTTTGTTAGTTCATCATTGGAATGATAAACTCCCTGGGAACCGTCTTCAGAAGGAGAGTGGGGTAGGACCTCACCCTCATCGTGGATTTTCGCCGGTGACCTTCATTTTCAAAGGAGCTGTGCATCACAGAGATTCCAGAGGGACAGAATCAGTTATCTCAGCAGGTGGAACCCAATGGATGAATGCTGGAAGAGGCATCATTCACAGCGAAAGACCCAGTAAAGAATTAGCAGAAAAAGGAGGAGATTTTGAGCTTATCCAATTTTGGATCAATGCTCCGGCAGATCAGAAAATGATTGAGCCCTCATATCAGCCTCTTTCTGAGGAAGAAACCACCTGGTTGCCCTCAGAGGATAAGCTTTCCCGCGTGGGATTGGTGTCTGGTGAATTGGAAGGCCAAAAAGGCAAGTTGAGATCGAGTTCTCCAATGACCATTCTGCGAATGGAGTTCAAAGCGGGAGCAAAGCGAGAGCTTAAACTACCTGAGGACTTCAATACTTTCGTTTATCAGCTAGATGGTGAGCTTACAATTAACGGACGAAACACCTTTGAAAAGCAGCTCACTCATTTTGACAATGATGATGAGGCCATTCAGATCGAAGCTAAAAAAGATACCAGGGCCATTCTCCTAAGCGCAAAAGCCATCAATGAGCCTTTGGCGACCTATGGACCTTTTGTGATGAACAATCAAACCCAGATCATGGAAGCCATTCGCGATTATCAAATGGGTAAAATGGGAGTGCTGATCGAAAACTTTGATTGATGAAGAGAAAGGAATTTCTGAGAAACAGCATATTGGGCTCAGCAGGGGTTCTTCTCTTTCCATGGAAACTATTTGCGGACCTTCCCAGCAACAAATTCAAGAAATTTGAACTGCCAGATCTGGTTCCACAACCCAGACATGGCAACTTTACTGGAGCCTCTTTTGAAGTAGATGACAACTTACTGATTCACTCGCGTGATCGCTTGCTCAAAAATGGACTTGATCTTTCTCCTGAAGACCTACTGAGTATCAACATGGAATTCAAAGGGAAGCGAATGAACCTGACGGTCTCAGATAAGGAATGCTGGATCAACGATGAAAAAGAGAGTGAGAAGATGAATATCTATCCTGGCGTATACCCTATTGCTGAAGATATGGAGATCATTATGGGATACAGCAATATAGCCAAGTGCTCCACTAAATCCAAGCTCTATATTCTACCCCTTGCTGGTCAGTTCAAGATCGATGATCTTCTCTACCACGAGAATACCTGTATCCTGGCGGAAGATGTAAAGACGATGAATATTGAGACTAGTCAGAGTAGTCGGATACTGCTGCTGTCAGCCTAGTTCTTTTTTCAGAATATTTTTAAAGCGCGTTGCGCTGATATAGTGATCCTCCAGTAGCTTACCATCCTTAATCAGGGCAAATACGCCAAAACCCATAGGGGATGTTTTTACTTCTTCAGCTGATCTGATTTCCCAATCGTTCAAAATAACATCGTGCATTCTGGCTGTCCTTTTCAGATCTTCAACACTTTTTATGTGCCAGGGACATTGATTTGCATAGAGCAAGTGCCAGCCCGTGTCGTATTGTGATAGTTGCTTTTCCCAATCGAGGAACCGTGGGGCTTGAGCAGTTTGGTCAAAGGATTCAAAGAGTAATTCAAAGCGATCTTTTGAAGCAATATGTTCAAAATGATTCTTCAGGAAAACTTCACTTGAAGCCATCCATGTTCCTTTTGAGCTGAAGGTGCAAAGCCCCTTTGCTTCCTGGGATTTAGCATGTTCCCTCACATGTTCGATAAGTTTAGAAGCAATACCTTTCATCCGATCGCTCTTTGATTGTACCATGAGACACTGGATGAAGTAGAGTCTTTTGCCAGAAATTGGTCTCCAGGCAAATTCTACCGGACCATATTCAATGAAACCAATCTGTTTGGAATCTCTCACCGCTATGGATAGTCTCCAACCAAGCTCAAACTGCTTTAAATACCAGTCTCGTTTTGCCTTGAAGCCTTCACCCTTTAAATTCTTTGAGCAAAAAACCCCATAGTTATCAATGTTTTCTGCTGTTATTTCAATGATCTCCATGAGTCAAAGTTGATTCACTCTGACAAGGCTAAATATGATTCAGGTCAGACTTGGTCTATTTTAAGATCAGCCTCGAGCTGTAAAAACGAGCACCATAAAAGAGACGAAGAAGGTATGTTCCCTTCTGCTTGCCACGCAAGTTGAGGTGGTATTCACCTGAGCCAGATGGTTCCAAACTTGATCTTTGTACCAGGTGACCCTGCATATTGTAAAGTTCTGCAATTGCGGTTTCATGTGGAGCATGGCCTAAATTCAGTTTAAAGACCCCAGAACTTGGGTTTGGATAAACAAGGAGTCTTGTTTCCTCTTTAACACTTGGCTCATAGTGTTCGTGAACGAGCTCGCTGAATTGAATATTAGCCTGAGCGTCGCTTTGACTGAGCCTGTAGTAGTTGGATCCAGGCTTTGGTTCGCTGTCGTAGTATTCAAATGAATAGTTACCTGGACTGTTTTGAACGCT
>CBFHWY010000129.1:0-4139 GCA_965659675.1 Salibacteraceae bacterium
CTTTTAGTTGCCTTAGTTCCTCAATCTCAAGTCCTGAACCCTCTAATTCTACTGAATTTGGAAGTTGATCAACATGCTCTCTACGAAACCACTCTGCCAAACCTGGATCAAAAAAATTAGCTCCTTCACCTAGGTGAAATATCAGCTGACGCATTTCCTGCCAACCATCACTGTAATTTCTACCATACTGCGAAACTCTTGTAGAGAGTGGAATCACCTTGTTCAGGCTCAGATAATTTCTAGTTATCCAGGCAGTTTCAGCGATCCCAAAAGGTATTAAAACAAGGATGCAGATAAGCGCCTTTCTTCCTTTTGATAGATTATGCTTCATGAAGATCACAAGGGGAGTCAAGCCAATTAATAGGCCAGTGAATGGTCTTAAGAATATCAACCAGGCCAGACACACACCCGTGATAAGAGCATAAGCCTTAAAATTCTCTCCTACACGAACTGTCTTTCTAAAGAAAAAGACAAACAGTACAATTAAGGAAATGGATAAGCTCTCTGTGATCGTCTGATTTAGAAAAGGGAATAAAAATGGGCTGAAAATAAATGCGCAGATAAAAAGATAACTCTTCCACTTTTTCTGGTGGGCCTCCCCAAAGTCAACCCCTTGGGATATAAGATTAAAACAAATAGCAGCCAGAAATGACAACGAAACCTGTAAGGCGATCAATAAAGCAAGAGCCTGGTTTTTAGCAAAAAGCATCCTGAGAATCAAATAAGGAAACCAGTAACCAGGCATTCTTCCAGCAAAAGCTTCCTTTCCATCATAACTTACCATTCCCGTTGCGAAATATTGATCCACTGGGTGCAAGAAATACAGGTAGTCTATATGTTGAAAAATGAAGAAACTTAATTTTTGTTCAGGGCTACTTAGCTCTTGAAGAAAGGAAATCAGTACAAGAGCGAGAATTTGGGCAATAGCCGTGAATACTAGTATATTACGATCTCTTCGAATACTGATAAGTAAACTTCGCATCACTGTATGCAATATTATACTTCTATTCATCAATTTACATGAAAGGAGAAGTCATATTTTCGTTCTTGAATTTACATTGATGAAGTTCCTAATCCTATCAGATGGAATTGCTCCCTTTTCTCTTGGAGGAATACAGCGACATACTCAGTTACTCGTTAGATATCTTTTGCTTGCAAAGCATGACGTCGTGCTCTATTATACTGCAGAGAAAGCACTTAGCGATAAAGACTTGCTCCAGGCCTGCATTCCAGAATCAGACTTGGGCGAAATTGGGGATTTTCGGACAAAGTATTTTGAATTCCCGAAACCATTGCCTCTTCCAGGGCACTACCTTAGGGCATCGAGAGCCTTCTCAAAAGCACTTTTTGAAGCCTATCAGATAGAAGAGGAAAAATTTGACCTGATCTATGCTCAAGGCTTTTGCTCCTGGTACTTTGCTGAGCATCATAAGGAAGTGAAGCACCCAGTTGCAGTGAATTTTCATGGTTTTGAGATGTATCAGCGTCCAGCGGGTAAATGGGGGAGAACTAAGAATTATATGCTGCGCGCTCCAGTAAAAGCACATTTAGGGACAAACTTCTACTGGTTATCTTTAGGCCCTGGAATAAGCAAGATCATCAGATCATTAGGGGTTGATGAAAAGATGATCATAGAAAACCCATCAGGAATAGAGAAGGACTGGTTAAGATCCATTGAAGAGATAAAGGCGAATGGGACAGTCAAATTCCTTTATTTGGGTCGATACGAGAGAAGAAAAGGAATTGAAGAAATTCACGAGGTCCTTAAACAACTACCTGAAAGTCATTTTGAGTTCATTGGTCCGATACCTGAAAAATTTAGAATCAAAAGGGACAATGTGATCTATCACGGTACTCTTCAAGGACGAGAACGGATATGTCAAGTAATCGATGGATGTGATGTACTAGTTGCGCCAAGCTATTCCGAAGGATTACCAAATGTCATTATGGAGGCCATGGCAAGGGGGCTTGCGATCATCACTACGGATGTAGGAGCGAATGGATCATTAGCAAACGAGGCGAATGCACTTCTGGTTGAACCTGGTTCTTCGAAGTCACTAAGGGAGACCATTGAGCAGCTGCGCAGTTCAGATGCTCTAAGTATCTTGGATATGAAGCGAGCTTCGCGCAGACATATCGAGTCTTTTGTTTGGCCAAAACCAATTAAAGAACTTTGCAGTGTAATTAATGAGGTTTCTACTCCAAATAGTTAAGGACCACAAGGTCATTGTCGCGCTAATTTTGGCTGTTCTAGCCGTAGCCTATATCGGGCATATAATTGCGCAAATAGGGATCTTGCTGATCTTTGTTTACTTCCTGTTTGCTAAAAAGTACGAAGAAGCCATGCTGTTTTTTCTTTTTGTGCTAGTAGCTAGCGATAATTATTTCCTACACTATGCAAGAAACGCAAAGCCCTTCTTGATGCTTTTGTTGCCCTTTGCACTTTTTCTACGGAAAGATCTATTTAAGGAAGTAAGTGTAATGAAATACTTCTGGCCATTCTTTGCGCTGAATTTTTTCTTACTCCTGGTTGCCGATTATCCATCAACAGGCTTTCAAAAAGGTCTTTCTTACTTTCTTCTGTTTTTAGTCGTCACCCCATTGGTTCTTCAACTGTACAGAGCGAATGGGAATCAATTCATTTTAAGGCTGCTTGAGTTCCAAATCATCATAGGGCTTTTGAATGCTTCTTATTTTCTACTGGAGCCAGATTATATTTTCTCGCATGGAGATCGATTTCGCGGAATTTTTGGTAACCCGAATGGCCTCGCGATGTACTGCTATTTTGCCATAGTTATGCTCTGGGTATTAAAAGATCACTTTAAGTTAAACTTAGAAAGAAAATTCCAAATAGTTTACCTGGGGCTATTTATTGGTCTTCTGCTTCTGAGTGGGTCAAGGGCTTCATTTATTTCAGTTCTGATATTCTTCATCTTATCAAGGTTCAGGCGAAATGAGTTTTTTGCTGGAACCACGATCACAATTTTGGCCGTCTTCTTCTACTCCGATATAGCAGGCTTGTTCCAGAATTTGATTATTTTTCTTGGCTTTGGTGAAGAGTTCAGAATTACGGGTAACGAAGCCCAAAGCCTTTCAACGGGTTCCGGTAGACTGGTTGCCTGGAAATTTGCCTGGGAAAAGATTGAAACAGCTTTCTTTTTTGGAAGAGGTTGGTCTTTTGAAGAAACCTGGTTTCATTTGCCATCAGTACAGGCCACCCTCAATCAATTAAACCATCAAGGAGGAGCACATAACGTTTTCCTGATTTTTTGGATGAATACAGGTCTCATGGGCTTGCTTTTATTCTTTCTGGGTTTGATCAAAATGATACTCGACGCTTCGAAGAATAATAAGCTAGCCATTCCTTTAATGTTTAGTGCTTTTTTCCTGTGTAACTTCGAACCGTGGCTCGCAGCTTCACTAAACCCTTATACCTTCCAGTTTCTCATCATTCTGACCGTATTACTTTTTATTCCAAGAAAAAAAGAAGTGCATGAAAATGCTGAATTATCGACTGCTTAGTATTCTGATACTTACAGTTCTGTTAGCAGAAATAGGCCTGAGATTACTTTTGGGTATTGGTACTCCAGCCTTATTCAAATATCATTTTCAATACGCCTATATTCTTCAATCAAATCAGGATCTGATTAGGGCGTTTAAGATTTTCAAGACAAACCAACTTGGCCTCCGCTCTCCCGGGCTCAATACTGACTTAAAGTGCATAACAAAGATCGGCGACTCTGTGATCAACGGAGGTGAACGCCTTGGTAATGATGAGCTATCTAGTAACATTCTGAATGCACATATTCAAGAAACCGGCTGGCAAGTTTTAAATGTTTCTTGTGGTAGTTGGGGACCTGAAAACCAAAGAAAGTTCCTGCAAGAACACCCAGAAATTGAAATGGATATGGCACTGGTTTACCTGTCATCCCACGACCGATTTGATACGATTGGAAAGTATAGCCCGGTAGGTTGGTCACCTGATTATCCTGCTGAAAATCCACCTTTTGCGATTTGGGAGTTGCTGGAGTCTTTTGTGTTTAAAACAGTTTGGTTTCCTGGAGAAAAAATGAAGATTCCTGAAGATAATCAGGGAAAAACAGCGGTACAAGACTTATTTAAATATTTAAGATCAAGAA
>CBFHWY010000130.1:0-3993 GCA_965659675.1 Salibacteraceae bacterium
CCCGAAACAATCTGATGCGAGCAGCAATTGCCAATGGCGCACTCAACTGCTTTTGGGGCGGTATCCCGAAGTGGTACATCCACACAATGGCACTGGGGATGAATATCGGTCAGGGTACACGTGCTACCCAGAACAACACGGACAACTACTTCAACGGCCAGTTCAATCGAAGTGAGAATAAGATACATATCGCTTTGATGGGTGACCCAAGTATGCGCGTCAAATACCTGCAAGGAGCATCTAACCTAAGCGCCGTAAGTGCAAAGAACAAGGTAGAGCTCAACTGGGATACATCACCAGAGGACGTAGCGGGTTACGCGGTCTATCGCATCGATAAAAGCAGTGGACGCCCCTTTAAATTACACGCGGGAATTCTTGACACCAATCATTTTGTGGACCTCAACAATATGGAATCGGGTGACCATCAATACCTTGTTAGAGCAGTTGAATATGACACCACTGCTAGTGGAAGCTACGAGAATTTAAGCTATGGAATTTTTGCTTCAGTTAATCATACTTTTATAGCTGGTTTAGAGAACTCTATTAACGATAATATTTACGCAATAACTTGCTATCCAAACCCAAGCAATGGCAACTTCAAACTTAAATTCTCCTCTAGCATGGAGGAGCAAATGGAGATCAGTTTGATCGACATCAATGGAAGAAAAATCCTGGAAGAACAGTTCACAGCGAAGCCTGGTTTGAATCAAAAGCAGATTGAGGTTCAGGGAGTGCGGAGCGGCCTGTATTTGGTCATTGTTCGCTCGGGGAGTTCCAATCCAAAAAGCATCAAGGTTAACATTCAGGAATGAAGATCAGAATACTAGACAACAGCATAAGACTGCGCCTAAGCAAATCGGAAGTGGAACAATTCAATGATGAGGGAGAGATCATTTCACGAACCCAATTTCCAGGCGGCGCTTTCTTTGAATACGCTTTGAACAAAACGAATATCGAAGAAATGAATGCCAGCTATAGTGAGGGAAAAATTGAGCTATTCTGCCCTTCTGCTGTAGTTGAAAAGTGGGCAAACAGCAACAGGGTTGGCTTCAGAAATGAACTTTCTCTTGGAAAGAAAGGCACCTTGAGTCTGCTGGTTGAAAAAGACTTTAAATGCCTGGATCCTCATCGCGAAGAGGACGAATCCGACAACTTTGAGCACCCAAAGGCTCAAGACGGAGTAACTTGTTAGAGCATGAGCAAGCGCTCTGAAAAAGAATATTATCTCCGACAGACCAAACTCGAAGGTTTCGGGCAGAAGGCTCAAGATCTACTAAAAAGCAAGCGCATTCTGATCATTGGCATGGGCGGACTTGGCTGTCCCGTGGCAGATTCCCTTGCATCTACCGGCTTTGGATATCTCAAGTTGGTCGACTTCGACATCGTTGAAGAAAAGAACCTACATCGCCAACATCTATACAACATCGATGATGTCGGCAAAAACAAAGCGAAAGTCGCTGCCGATAGGCTAAAGAAACGCAACCCCTACATCACCGTTGAAGCAATTGAAAGCCTCGTAGATGACGAAAGCATAAAATCGCTCACAAAGAATATCGACCTGGTTATTGATGCCTCTGACAACATGGACACCCGCCTTTTAAGCGCTGATCATTGTTTCCAGAACAATATCCCTTACATCTCCGGAGCACTCTATGCCTGGGAAGCATATGTTTATCACTTTAAACACAGAAGCACTGAAGATTCCAGCTTTCGAGATCTCTATCCAGATGGCGCTGGCTTCGCCTCAGTCGAAAGCTGTGCTGATATTGGCGTTCTGCCCATACTCTGCCAGTCGGCTGCGGTAAAAATGACTCATAAGGCCCTTTTTGAGCTATTGCAGGCTAACGATGATGCCTCAACACAGTATTTCGAACACTACGATCTTAAAAGCGATAGATGGGCGTCATATCAATTCAAAATCAACCCCAATAACCCACTTCGCAGAGGAAAGCTAGAAAAAACGCAGATCAACCTGGAAGCACTTCAATCCAGGATCAAGGAAGTTCAAATGGTTGATGTACGTGAACCTGAAGAGTTTGAAACCTTCAATATGGGCGGAATAAATATCCCCCTTGGAAAGTTGAACGAAAGAAAGGAAGAGCTCTCAAAAAACCAGACGATCGTCTTTGTTTGCGAAACAGGAATGCGAAGCAACAGTGCGCTATCCTGGTTAAAAAAGGAACACGAAGACCAAGAGGCCCTTCACCTTTTTATGGGACTCCAACAGCTAAAAAAGAAGGATTAATCCTTTTAAGGCATGTTTTATTAAACACCTACAGCTTAACTTTAATTAAATATTATTATTTATCTGATTTTATACTATTTAAGCTTATTATATAAACTTGTATAGAACCGTGATTTACACTCTATTAATTCGCTTATTTTTGCCAATCTATGATCAGCGTTGAAGAAGCCTTATCCATTGTTCTGGAACAGAAACTTGAGCTAGACACAGAGCAAGTCAAACTCGAAAATGCAGCTGGTCGGATTTTGGCTGAAGATGTTTTTAGCAACATTCCCCACCCCTATTTTAATGTGACTGCAGTAGATGGTTATGCATTTAAACATGAAGAGGGCATTCGCGAGCTCAAACAAGTTGGTGAGATAGCAGCTGGCGATCTCTACAAAAGCAAAACGAACAAAGGAGAGTGTTTGAGGATCTTCACTGGAGCCGCTGTACCAAAAGACTGTGATACGGTGATCATGCAGGAATACACCCGAGCGCAAGGAGAGCAGATCCTCATCACGAAACTACCCGAAAAGGCTGCAAACGTCAGGAAAAGTGGTGGTCAACTCAAAAAAGGCGATCGAATTTTACAAAAAGGCGACCGTGTGAATGCAGCGGCAATTGGTTTACTTAAAAGCCTCGGAATTACAGCGCTTATCGTATTTCGCAAAATCAAGATCAAGTGCCTGGTCACGGGCAATGAGTTTGCTTCTTCCCGATCGGACCTCGATCAGGGAAAGATCTTTGAGACCAACGGCCTAAGCCTGCTCACTGCCTTAGGTGGCTGGACTGAGTTTAGTTATGAAACCTGTCCGGATGACCTAAAAACAATGACGGCCAAGGTAAAAGACGCTGCAGCAGCATCAGACCTACTGATCATCACAGGGGGCGTGAGTGTGGGCGACTACGATTTCAGTCGAGATGCCTTGGAGGACAGCGGTTACAAGGTTCTCTTTCACAAAGTGCGTCAAAAACCTGGAAAACCCCTTCTTTTTGCTCGTAAAGGGAAGCATTGTGCCTTTGGCTTACCCGGAAACCCGCGTTCAGTATTGGTTGCCCTTGAAGTGTACATCAAAGCCTACCTCCGATCCATTCATCATATGCCCCAGAGAAAATGGATCAGGCTGCCACTTGCAGAAGCTTTTATCCGCAAAGGGGATCGGGCTCAATTCATGTCAGCTCAGATTGAAAACCATCGGCTAAAACTGCATGAACGTCAGGCTTCACACATGCTTCAATCGCTTGCAAAAGCGGATGTCCTAGCCTACTTCCCAGAAGACATCGAGCGATTCAAAGCCGGTGAGAACATCGAATGTTTAGTTTTACAGGATGGCTATTAAGATCAAAGCTTTCGGGGTAGTAAGAAGTATTCTGGGAAGGGAGGAAATGGACTATCCCTATTTTGAGGAACTCGACGATCTACTCGATAAGCTCAAACACGACTATCCGGAACTAAACAGACATAATTTTGTCGTAGCCATTAATCAGCAGGTTGTCAACGAGAACGACAAGCTGGCCGATGGCGATGAACTGGCTCTAATGCCACCATTTGCAGGAGGATGAAGAATATATTCAGAGAAGGAGCGATCAGTCCAGAGCAGGTCGCAAAAAGCATAAAAGCACATCAACCCAAGACCGGAATTGGAGCACATAGCCTATTTCTTGGTCAGGTGCGCGAGGATGAGATTGACGGTAAAAAGGTCAAAGCAATTCGTTATGATGCATATCAGGAGATGGCAAACAAGATCGCTCATGATATTCGAGAA
>CBFHWY010000131.1:0-3943 GCA_965659675.1 Salibacteraceae bacterium
ACCATCTTTCCTACAACTAATCTTTGGTGACCACCAATCTTTATGTCCTTACCGTACTTATCGGCAGGGTCTTTATCGTCCTTTGGCTTGGCATCTTGATGGGCTTTTATCTTACGAGCTGCAGCTTGTCGGCCCAACGCAATATTCTTGCTGTAATCAATTCGTTCTGCAGGTTTAAAAATCGCTGCTGATTGTCCTCTTGGATCCATACTCTTATCCCATTCCGTTAATTGCTGTACTCAAGGCATCTTGTTCAGCACCGCCTTGAACTACGGTACCAACAGCATCAGCCGTACCGCCAAAGTAATCTCCTGCAGCCGTCATTAAGTTTTGCTGACCCGCCTCAGTAAGACCTCTAGCAGCCTGCAATCTACCTAAGTAATCAGCCATCTTACGCTTCTGAACATCTCGCTCTTCAGCGCTATAATTTTCAATAGCTCTACGACGAGCGTTCTCGCCCATCTCTATAATTTGGTTATCAGCTAATCTAGAATCATCCACAACCTTATTTATACCGGCAATAACAGCACGGTCCCCTCCTTTTGATAAAGCACCTGTACTCATAGCCAATCGCCTTGCTTCATTCTCTTGACGAATGTTTAGCAATTGCTCGGAAATAGGCTCGTTCATCAACTGCCTGGTTCCTGCAGAAATTTCAATGGCAGGATCCTTTCCTTCAAGTTCGGCTAAGGCTCGTCTTCCCTGCCTTAGCTGCCTAAAACCTTGAAAGGCTTTCAACCCCCCCTGAATTGTTCCTGCAGACTTTTGAGCTGCTGCAGCTATTATCATTGTTGGATCCATAGACGAAATTTAATTGCAGTTACGATACTTGCAAAGTTACTCAATTTTAACTTGTTCTATAATATACAAAAAAAAGAGGTCCTACCATTTCTGATAGGACCCACACTAGTGAACGGACAAGTACACTGACAAAACAAAAGTTAAACCCTTTTCATACCTTCCTTTTGTAAAGCTTCTAGCTCATCAATTCTTGCTTTCTCCTCGTCTGTCATCTCACGGATTAAACCTGACATAACCTCGATGTTAACGTACTTCCCGTACTTCTTTGTCAACTTATTTCGGGTCAACTCAATCACGGCATCTTTCTCAGCCATATCATCAATAAGCTGATCATTTACCTCTCGTAGTTCTTTAGCAGTTTTAACATTTGCCACGATGGCATTTTCCATGCTTTGCTTCTCCCCGAATAACTTTAAGAGCTTTTCATGCTCTTGTTTAGTCAGCTTTTTTAGCTGATCTTGCTCTTTCTTTTTTGTCTCCATGTTTTGTAATTATAATGACACAAATGTACAAAACTAGTACCAAACTAGCATAGATGCATTAAATTCCGTTATGGTATCATCCGGAAAGCGGATAACCAATCTGTCTTCTTCAAGAAAATCTACGTTTAGTGATAATGAAGTAGGCTCTCCGTTCAAGTAATTTTGGAGGCCTTCATTTTCGTAGCGAAAAGTGTCAAAGTCCGTGTCTTCAAATCTGAACTCTTGACCATCTAATAATCGCTGTTCGATATCCATTAGTAATCTCCTTTTGTATTTGTGAAAATATCTTCCAAAACGGACCCACCACCGCTACCTTCGATTATATTATCAAAGCGATAGATATGTCCAAACCTTGCGTTGAACCCATTACTGCTATAAGCATCACCACCAAGCGTAAGGTGCAAGGTGTTTTCATACGCTATTGTAGTAGCCGTTCCGCTAGTCCCACTGGTAAGAACATTAGTCGTACTCAAAGATGTGTCTGTAGAAGGGGTAATGGTTGCTGTACATCCGCTAATTGTATTGGTCCCTGATGTAGCCATGAACACGCATACAAAATACCAAGTGCCAGTACTGAAGTTGCCTGTACTTCCGATAAAAGTTTTTCTATTAAAAGAAGCACGACCTGCACCATTACCTATCAATATACGAAGCTCACCTGTACTTTGAACCCTACAGCTAATGCCATAATAATTAAAGGTGTTTGCGCCATCGTCAGCACTATCCTGAAAGAAGAAATATCC
The DNA here is from genome assembly GCA_965659675.1 of Salibacteraceae bacterium. GTDB lineage: Bacteria > Bacteroidota > Bacteroidia > Flavobacteriales_G > Salibacteraceae > CBFHWY01. The sequence continues at coordinate 2,027 of CBFHWY010000131.1, forward strand.
ACTTGTAGGGAGCGTGTCAAAGTACACCCAAAACGCAGTAGTACTAGCGCCATTGGTATTAGCCTTGTAAGATACACCCGAGTTTACCGATGTCCACCTAATCATTCGGTCATTGGTCGTACCCGATGTCCTTAAGTACCCTACCGTGCTTGCCGTGGGATTTATGTAGTCAGCAGTATCATTATAGTTGTCGGTATAGACATTCGAATCGGCCTGAGCGGGTAAATACGAAAGGGTGTCATCAATCAGATCTACAGCAATCTTAGTAGTCACCTCAGCCTGCCAGGGGTCAAACTTAAACGTACATCCACCATGGTCATAACTTTGGAAGCCCTCTACCTCTTTGGTGGTGGTATCGGTCCCAAGCCTTGTGCTTGTTTCAATGGCGGCATTGATGTAGTTTTTTAAGGATAACCCACCCGTGTTTAGAGTTTTCCCAAACTCATCACGAATGTCAGTAAGCCCTATGTTAGTTGTTCCTAATGGCATTACTTCATACCTTTTAGAATCAGTTCTACCTTATCTTCAATAAGTTGCACTTGTTCCTTAAGGGAGTCGTTTTGTTCCTTAAGCTCTTTTACGGCTTCAAATAGAACCGCTGTAGCTTGTTGATATCTTACCGCTTTAGTTCCATCCTCATTGGTTACCACAAGCTCTGGGAACTGTTCCTCAAGCTCCTGGGCAATAAAACCAATATTGTTTTTATGGCCGGTGTCTTTTCTGTCATAAAGTACCCCACGAGATTTGCATACTCGTTCAAGCGGCTCGTCAATCTTTCGAATATTTTCTTTCACAGAGATATCTGAGAACGCTACAATATCGTTACTAGCGTAAATAGAAACACCTGACACCGCACCTGATACCTCAAGAGGGTATGAAGGTTCGACGTTAATACCAAGGCGATTATTTCCAGAATCCCACCATAGGTTTGATTCACCAGTAATCGAGTTGGTTCCATTCCAAAAAGCAACATAAGAAGAGCTACCTGAGCCTTGTGTGTATCGACCATCTAAATCAACGGTTACCGCTGAAAGGCCAAGTCTATTTAAGGTAAGCACACCGGTTCCTGTGGCAAAACTAGCAGAGGTAACATAGTTGTTAGTGTTGGTGGTAAAAGACAAGTTGCTCTGCATATAATTTTGCAGAACAGAAATATCCATCCTTTTTAATACACCTGCATCACTCACTAACAATTCATCAGTTGACAAAAGACCTGATGTTAAAGCGGTCTTTCCTGTGATTGCCGATGCTTGTAATGTGGTAGAGTTGCTGTTTTGAGCGGCTGATATGTCACCTGTCAAGGCAGCGCGTTGAAAGCTCGTTCCACTAAGGATAATCGATGTGCTTCCTGAATATGTTGTGTTGGTGTCTGTAGCCGAAATGGTTACCACACCACCAGCTGAGTAAGCTACAGATACGTTGGTTCCCTGTACGATGTCTAAGGTACCACCGCTTTGTACGGTAGTTCTTTGTGTGTTGTTAGTCTTGAGGTTCCAAGATTGATAATTATCGTATGTATTAGAGTTAAAAGCATTAGAACCTAATTCCCTTGTACCCACTACATTTGACCCGTTAATAACTAAAGCGGTAGCTTCACTAGCTTGATTTGCTGTTGTAGAAAGTATTAATGTATTTTGTACAGTAGTATTTGTGTTATTCACCTCTAACCTTTCACCACCACCCGTTACAACCCTCCATTGGTCTGCAGCATGGAATTGCATGTAAGTGTTAGTATCTCCTATATGACGTATTGTATTTGTAACATCGAGATTAGTTGAATTTATCTGTGTTATACTGTTATTATTGAATACATCAATCGCTCTTCGTTGAGTTCCATTATCTACCACAAACAATGTCCATACACTTGTACCTTGCCAAATTGCACATGCGTCTGTAGTTTCATTCTGTGAATATAAT
>CBFHWY010000132.1:0-3803 GCA_965659675.1 Salibacteraceae bacterium
CCAACTTTCTTTCGGTAGGTGAAATATGAGTTCAGGTCTATTTGTACTGGAGCTCCTGGAGTAACCTTCGCTAGTATCGAAGGGTAAAAATGTATGGCTCTGCTCAAAAGCATTTCATAGCTGGTATAGAGATTCCATTGAACATTGGAAACATCAAAGTTTATCGTACCTCCATTATTTAAGGCATTAAAACTATTGGTCAATAAGGCTGGGGTAGAAAGACCGAAATAGAACTTCTTGTAGTAGAGCATCGCCCCTACCCTGGTGTTCGCAGTGAAGAAATTTTGATCGGTATAAGTATACAAAGGATCATCTGGGAAATCTGTTTGCACCTGACTCTGAGCTTCATTGTAAAAACGGAACTCCGGTGAAAGAGAAAGTGCCAAATAACCATCATAATCTAATCTGGCTTTATATGTATAGTTTAAAGCGAGTCGTTGATTCGTGCGAATCCCAATGGATCTATTTTGAATCGTAACACCAACGAAATTCATTTCATCAAGAGGCATATTCGCCTCAAGCATTTGAAAAGTAGGTGCACCATCAAATTGTACCCACTGGCTCTTGTGCAGCATTCCCAGGTTAAAACTTGAATTTCGGGCAATACTCGCAGAGTTGATCAGCGGTAAATGGTGAATGTAGGAATTTACATTTGGCTCTGTTTGGGCAAAGAGGCCTATCTGAGACAAGATCAGAACAACAAACAATATGTGCTTCAAAAATCTCATCTTGTTCTTATATCCAGGTCATCACTGAGTTTATCTTCACCCAAACTAAGTACATAATAGTAAGTACCATCCGGAACTATTGCCTTGATTCCTGGCAAGCTGCCTGAGTTTAAGGTACCATCCCAATCATTCAGGTAAGGAGAAGATTGGAAAACAACCTCTCCTTGAATATTAAAAACTTGCAAGGTATTTTCAGGGTAAGCCTCTATACCTGGAACGATAAAGAAGTCGTTTATTCCATCTTCATTGGGTGTAAATGCATTTGGAATGAACTGATATGGGTCTCCCAGGACATTGATCTTAGCCGTTGAGATCACGCAAATATTCTCACAAATATCATCGCAAACCTCATATCGAATGGAGTCTACTCTTCTGAACTCCGGATCAGGCGTATAATCTATTACTGAGTTATTATCAATACTGATACTTCCATGGAAAGGACCTTCTAGAATATTGATCAAGCCGAGTCTACCGCTATCATTAGCTAGCGGATCGATCTGAACAGGCATTTCGAATGAAGTACTAAAACTATCGGAGAGCGCCGTGAGATTAGAAGGAGGGATCAATACAATATCAACAGAGTCACTATTTGAGCAGAAAAAGTCAGATACGGTCACATAAAATGTGGAGTCATTGAAAATAACGGGAGAAATGGTTTTTCCATTCTCTCCAGTGGACCATTCATATTGGTACTCCTCAAGTACACTAATATCTACTGGCACATCAATACAACTTGTACCCCTTGTCTCAAAAGTAAATTCAGGGGGGGCATGCAACTGAAAATAAGAGTTTGCTGTATCGCTACATCCAGATCCATCCGTATAGTAGTAATTGATGGTGTATATAGAATCCACCATGAAACCAGCCAAGTATAATGTATCATTAAGAATGGAGTCACCAATGAAACTTCCACCTTGTGGTTCAACAAAAATACCCTCACTTCCCTGAAGGCCGATGTATTCAACATTGGTACAAAGGTTGGGCTCCATACTAAAGTTCACAACAGGCTTCGGGTTCACCTGAAGATTGGCAGAAATACTGGCCTCACAGGAAAAGCTATCGATGAAGGTATATCGTACCTGATTTAATCCAACGGCAACACCGGGTCTATTAGGGGAGAACAAGCTATCATCAAAGACGCCATTTCCAGAATAAACTCCACCAACAGGGCTTCCCTGATTTAAAACTACAGAGGTGTCATTTTCGCATACCACTGGCAAATTGGATAAGCTCACATTTGGCAAAGCTTTGACTTCCATAGTTTGTTCCGCAATATCAGAACATCCGTTAAAATCAAAGAATAGATAGTAAACCGTATCGATACCAACTCCGGCGAAAGAAGGATTATATCGCCCCCCTACCACATTACCTGGTTTACCCAGATAGGATCCACCACTTGGAGAACCTCCACCTATGTTAAAGATCGCCTCATTGATGCAGACGATCGAATCGTTCAAGCTTAGACTCACATTGGGTTTAGGGTTAACAGTGATCAAGGAAAAGCTGGAGTCAACACAGGTGGTTAAGGTATTTTCTGCAATGTACCATACGGTGTCCTGTACCCCAATATTAGATGAGTCCGGATCAAAGGTTCCATTGGCTGTATTAATTATTCCACTGCCCTTGAAGGTACTATTGAAAAGACTAGAACCAGGGGTTGGGGAAACGAAACCCGACAATGAATTGGGAGCATCTCCTTCGCATTGATCAGGTAATATGAATGGATTAAAGCTCACATTTGGTGCAGCATTCACAAGTACCTGAGTACTTTGAGAGTTGGTACATCCTGTATTCGCATCCGTAAAAGAATAGCTTAGGCTGATCAAACCAGAAGTGGCCGGATCAAAGTTATTGGCGGGTAGCACTCCAATTCCAGACCAGCTTCCGCCAGATGGGCTACCGTAAGGACTCAGATCAACTGGATCTTCATTCTCACATACAGCAGGAATTGCAGAAACACTTACCGTTGGAGTTGCAAGTACTGTAACCGTATCAAAAGCTGAGTTTACACATCCCTGAATATTCTGATAACGATATTCTAAGGCATACGTGGCCGCACCCAGGGCTGGAATAATGGTTGGGAATCCAGGACTACCATTGATAAACCATGTACCACCTGAAGGAGAACCGTAAGTATTTAAACTATAAGATCCATCGTTGGAGCAAACAGTTCTCAAACTTCCTGGAATGTTTATGCTAACAGATGGAGGTGGGTTGATCGTCGTGCTCACTGTAGCAGAATCTGTACATCCAGCAATGGTGATCAATACGCGATAGTTAGCTGCGTCATTTACCGTTATTGAGGCAGAGGTCTGCCCGGTTACAATGCCTTGTCTTTTCCAGACGAATGTTGCTCCTGTTGTAGGGTTCGCACTCAAGCTTATACTATCTCCCTGACAAAAGGAAAAGCTGCCCGTGTTGGAGAAAATGGTTGGACTGAAACCACATTGCGAAACCGCCTCCATGCTAAGGAATAGCAGGAAAAAAAAGAGGGCTGATATTTTAGCGGTTCCTAAGGGCAAGTTATCTGCGCTTAATTTATCAAAAATCGTTTAAAGCTCCAATCTAAATCATTGTATTTCAATTGAATCAGATAGGTGCCTGCATCAAGCTCAGTGAAGTCAAAAGCCATTCTGGAATCTACTGTAGAATCCAGTATCCGCTCAAACACCACTGCTCCTTGCAAATTAATAATTATAATTCGGACATCCCTGAGATCTACCCTATTGAAATCAATGTTAAATCTTCCATTCGATGGATTTGGGTATATGTCCCATTCTACTCTAGCTTTTTCCTCAAATCCCAGACCTGGGATGGCAAAATTTTGGCTGAGGTTTGAGAAACCTTCATTTTGAGCCCCGCAATCCCCGGCTAGACGGTATGCAATAAAATAGTGGTAATCCTCACTTTCCCTAAAGCTATTGAGGTCGGTGTAATTTACCACAGATCCTGGCACCGAATCGATCAGTTCCAGCCCAACACTGTTTCGGAAACGATAGATATAGTAATTGTCTACTGTTCTTCCCTGATATGCGTTCCAATTCAGCTTAACAAAATCATTTCTATCCTTTTCTG
>CBFHWY010000133.1:0-3774 GCA_965659675.1 Salibacteraceae bacterium
GGTAACTGCCGTGCTTGTTACCGTACTCGGATTCTCCAAATTCAGTATTTCAGCCTACAGTTTACCCATTATCGCATTTGGCTTTCCGATGTTGTTCTTCAAGTCGGATCGCATTAGGTCGCTTGGGGAGTTTTTGATCGGGTTTGGCTTGCTTTTCATGGGTCTGGATGCCTTAAAGAATTCTGTTCCCGGTTTAGATGCCAGCATTTTTGTATTCCTGGAGCCACTCACGGGCATGGGCATCTTCTCTACCCTTATTTTCGTTTTCATCGGTACCTTACTCACGGTTACCATTCAGTCTTCCAGTGCCGCAATGACCTTAACCCTGGTGCTTTGTGGAAAGGGATTGCCGCTTGACCTGGCAGCAGCCATTGTATTGGGAGAGAACATCGGAACAACAATCACAGCTAATTTGGCAGCCATCATTGGGAACGTGCACGCCAAAAGAGCGGCTCGGGCTCACCTTATCTTCAACATGTTCGGGGTGATATGGATGCTCTTTGTCTTTAATTTCTTTTTGGTTGGAGTAGCTTACTTCATCAACCAGCTAGGTTTTGGTAACCCCATGGGTGCGGATGCCACGGGTCAGAGCATCCAATGGGCGCTCACCGGATTCCACATTAGTTTTAATATTCTGAATTCTCTGATCCTGATCTGGTTTGTTGGATTCATCGCTAAAACCGTGGTTCACCTTACTCCAAGTCGGGGTGATGACGATGAATTCCGCCTTGAATATATTGGTCGAGGCTTATTGAGTACTCCGGAACTTTCGCTTCTGGAAGCCCGAAAAGAGATCGCCAAATTTGGATTGATCATTTCCAGAATGACTGGCTTCCTCGATGAATACCTCTATGAAAAGAAGGAGAAAAAGCAGAAGAAACTACTCAAGCGCATAGATAAGTATGAGAAGATCACAGATCGACTTCAGGAAGAGATCGTGGCTTATCTGTCAAAGACCTCCGAAGCCGATCTTAGTGAAAAGTCTGCTCGAAGGGTCCGCTCTATGATCAACATTTGCAATGACCTGGAGCGCATGGGAGATATCATCCTACAAATGGCCAATACCATCAAAAGAAAGATCGATAACAAGATCTGGTTTACTCCTGAGCAAAGAACACAGCTCAAAGAACTCATCGCTGAATTGGATATTGCCATCAAGGCACTCAACAAGAATTTGGATCAGGATTACGACGGTGTTGACAAGGAAGAAATGCAAGCCCTGGTAAAAGCGATCAAACACAAAAGGAACATTATTCGGGACGACCACCTCAAGCAGATCGGGCAGAAGGATTTCAACGTACAGAGTTCAATGGTCTACACCGACCTTTTCAACTCCCTGGCACGCTCCAGTGATTACCTAACGAGCGTAACCGAAGCAATGGCAGGAGAAATCTCCTAGTGAGTCCTGAGTAAGCAGCAGAACTTAGTACATTCGCGTTCCCAAAAAGTAACAAATGGCGAGCAAGAATATCCTCAAAAGCAGTTCTCTGAAATTTCTTAAGAATTATCTGAATAACGCCTCCCCTACTGGTTGGGAGCAAAGCGGTCAGCAAATGTGGCTCGACTACCTCAAGCCCTATATCGATGACCACATCACAGATAACTATGGTACAGCTGTAGGTGTCATCAATCCCGATTCAGACTACCGCGTAGTGATCGAAGCTCATGCTGATGAGATCTCATGGTTCGTGCATTACATTACAAAAGAGGGATTCATTTATGTGAGCAGAAACGGAGGAAGTGATCACCAGATCGCCCCTTCAAAGCGGGTGAACATTCACACTGACAAAGGCATCGTAAAAGGAGTCTTTGGCTGGCCTGCCATTCATGTACGTAACCGCATGAATGAAGAAAAACCTCAGCTCGACAACATCTTCATTGACGTAGGAGCAGAGAGCAAGAAAGAAGTTGAGGAAATGGGAATTCACGTAGGTTGTGTGATCACCTACGAAGACGAATTCATGGTACTTAATGAAAAGAACTTTGTAGGACGCGCCCTTGACAATCGCATTGGTGGCTTTATGATCGCAGAAGTCGCAAGATTGATCCACGAACAAGACATTGAGCTTCCATTTGGCCTTTACATTACCAATAGTGTACAGGAAGAAATAGGGCTGCGCGGCGCGCAAATGATCACCGAAACGATCAAACCTAATGTGGCCATCGTGACCGATGTATGTCATGATACGCAATCGCCCATGTATAAAAAGATCGAAAGTGGTGATCTGAGTATGGGTAAAGGACCGGTGCTATCATACGGACCCATGATCCAACAGAATTTGCTCAAGATCATAGTGGACTCGGCAAACAAACACAAGATCCCATTCCAGCGTCAGGCAGCTTCTAGAGCAACGGGAACAGATACCGATGCTTTTGCTTATTCACTCGGAGGCGTTCCTTCTGCATTGATATCTCTCCCCATGCGCTATATGCATACCACGGTTGAAACGGTGAATCGCTTTGATGTAGAGCATGTGATCAACCTGATCCTGGAAACATTAAAAGAAATCAAACCACATACTGACTTTCGCTATTTCAAGTAGAAAATTTTAGGCTAAATCACAATCGGATATTCATAGAATTGTTGTAAGTTTGCCGCCCAATTTCGAGAGACATGGATCACGCAATAAGAGAAGTAGAAGAACTAATGAAGCCGGAAAAAAGTCATCCAGACTTTAAGGCAGGTGACACGATCACCGTAGATTACAAGATCAAGGAAGGAAACAAGGAGCGTGTTCAGCAATTCCAGGGAGTTGTGATCCAATGCAGCGGCACTGGAAATTCAGCCACTTTCACCGTAAGAAAAATGTCTGGTGGAATGGGTGTAGAACGAATTTTCCCTATCACATCTCCTTTCATTGAGAACATCAAGGTGAACAAGGTCGGAATCGTTCGCAGGGCGAGAATCTTCTACCTTAGAGAAAGAAAAGGAAAAGCTGCTCGTATCAAAGAGAAAAGAGTTTAAGCCTTTCTTTACAAAGCATTTTAACCCCGAGAGATCGGGGTTTTTTATTGGAGAACTTTTTGTTGAAAATACTGTTCTAAACTGATAAGAGAAAACACAGAAAAAAAGGCACTCCTTTTATAGGTTTGCCTCAAAGAAATCAGAATGGAAAAGATCGGATTGTTTTATGGGTCAGATACTGGAGTTACTGAAGGAGTAGCAGACATGATCCGTGATCTAATGGGAGAAGATAATGTAGACCTTTTCGATGTCTATGACATTGACGGGAGCGAGTTTGCCAACTACAAGCACCTCATACTTGGGCTTTCTACCTGGCATGATGGTCAACTTCAATCTGCCTGGGATGATTACTACAACGATTTTAAGGAAGTGGATATGGCAGGTAAGACTGTTGCACTTTTCGGTTTGGGAGATCAATACGGCTACAGCACATACTTCTGCGATGGTGTTGGAGTGATCGGAAAAACCGCAGAAGAAAACGGAGCGAAGATCATTGGTCAATGGCCTACTGAAGGCTATGAGCACGATGAATCTAAAGCCGAAACAGAACCCGGAAAGTTTCTCGGTCTTTGCCTGGATGAAGACAATCAACCAGAACTCACCGAAGAGCGTGTTCAACAGTGGGTTGAGCAAATAACAAAAGAATTCGAAGGGGCCTAGCAGCTTAGGATCTAGGGGTTAGGATCTAGGGTCGAGGATCTAGGATCGAGGGCCTTTCCTATAACCTGTAGCGAGACTGTTCAGAAAAGTGTGTCATAAGGTTGAACGAAAAAAGTATACATTATGACAACAATGAAAAAGAAAGAGAA
>CBFHWY010000134.1:0-3735 GCA_965659675.1 Salibacteraceae bacterium
TTGCGACTTGTACACCATCTACATAGATGATCTTATCTGTACCGTCATAAACCGCAACGATATGATGCCAGATACCATCATTCACTTCAGATCCTACGGGGGCGTAGAAATCATCAATGCTTCCTGTGTTATCTGTTGTACTGAAGCCGACCCTTCCATCATCACCTCTCACATACAGATTGTAATACTCGCTTCTGTCAAAATCGACAATGGCCCAATTATCACTGTAAGCCCCTGCGCTATTCTCAAAACTGGTATTTACCCAGGCTTCCACTGTTAGGGCGGTGACCTCTCCAGGGTCAGTGTATGACATGTTTAGTGCAACATAATCGTTTGTTCCATCAAAGTTCAGCACTTGATCACTGCTATCATTGTCAAATGCCGCTAAAAAGAAAGTGTCGGTTTCATTTAAGAATCCAGTATTAAATGTACTGCCAGCTGCCAGGAGACTGTCATTTGAATTGTACCAATAGTAACTTCCCGTTGAGCCAGTCGCTTCGAGAATTACTTCTCCTGGACCACATCGTACACCATCTATTCCTGTAGGTTCTCTGAGAACAGTCACGGTCAAACCATCGATGAAGGTGCATGGAGAGCCTGCAGTATCTACGGTAACAGAATAGAAGCCACTACTGTCTGCTTGTATGGTCTGTGTAGTATCCCCAGTATTCCATAAATAGCTGTTGTAATTTGCTCCAGCATCGAGGGTGATGCTTTGAGCGACACAAGTGTCATTTCCTAGCTCGAAGGAAGGTATAAGATCCACCGTAGCGATCAGAGTGTCGCGTGCGCTTTCACAAATTAAACAAGAGAACAAAGCCTGACCGCTGCTGATCCAGGCTCCTGGTAGTCCGAAATTCTGCAAAAAGCCATCGTGGGACTGTCTGCTTAGATCTTCGGCTAGTGTATCGAGTCCGGCTCCATTGAAAGGCAGGTAGACATCTAAGCCGGGTTCAGTTCCATCCAGACAAAAATCCATGCTCGCCTGAATTTCAGCTTGAGTGCGAGCCACGCTCCAGATCCGCACTTCATCAATGGTACCATCAAAGTAACTTGTTGGACTGTTCGTTCCGTTGAATGCTGTGGCTTCAGAGCCTGTTCCTACGAAGCCAAAACGAGTGACATTGTTTCCAAAAGTTGCTCCGGTCGTGGTTGTGGCATCCAGTGTACCGTCAACGTATAGATTAACTGTTCCATTGTCAAAAACAGCAGCAACATGGTGCCAGGAGCTATCGTTGATCAAAGTTGTACCCCCAAAATCCAGCAATCCGCTGCTAGTTAAGATCCCGATGCCAATTTGACCAGGACCTGCAGCGTCTCCATTCACCTCAAAACGCCAGAACTCACTGCGATCATAAGAAGCAATGATGTGGTCGCCAGTACTATTGGTAAGGATCCACGCCTCTACGGTTAATTCGGTTAAACCAGAGCTGGTGTAGCTGAAGTTATCTATTGCCACATGATCATCGATACCATCAAATTGTAGAGCAGTATTGGATTTACTGGTATCGTAAGCAGAAACGTAAAAGCTGTCTGTATTTGAAATTGAAGGACTTAATACATTTTGACCTAAGCCAATAAAGTTGCCTGCTGTTGGCTCATCATACCAGAGTAATAGATCTTTTGGTGAAGTCGCGCTCAAGTTTAATGATCCAGAACCACACCGAGAAGTGTCATTTGCGCTCGGAGTTAGACATTGAGCAAATGCATTCAATGCACTCAGCAGTACCAAGGATAAGCAGAGCAAATTACGAGTCAATGAATTCTAATTTTTGCGCATTGCAAAGGTAGCATCCGTTAGACTCAAATAATTGGACTTCGATGTATGAACTTAATGAGCGATGAACTTAAGTGTCTAATACACGATCAATCTGGATTCAGACATTTCCTGCATGGCATATTTTAGACCTTCACGACCTAAGCCAGAGTCTTTAACGCCACCATAAGGCATGCTGTCTATTCTGAAGCCTGGAATGTTGTTAATGATGATTCCACCTACTTCTAGCTCTTCATGCGCCATCTTGAAGTGGTTCACCTTATTAGTAAACACACCCACTTGCAAGCCATAACGAGAATCGTTGGTTTTATCAATGGCCTCCTTGAAGTCTTTCACTTTTTCTATCACTGCGACCGGACCAAAAACTTCATTGCTACACACCTTCATCTCTGATCGAGTGTTCGTGAGGAGAGTAGGGCGGAAGGTGTTGTGATCTTTGTTGTGGATCGTTCCACCGCAAAGAATTTCTGCTCCTGCATCTTTTGCTTCCTGAACCCATTCATTTATGCGGTCGATGTGACCCGAATCAATAATGGGACCTACGGTAATATCCGCATCTGAAGGATCTCCAAGTTTTAGTTTAGATATTTCATCTAAGAGAATAGATGTCAATTCTTTAAAGACTTTTTTGACTACAAAAATTCGCTGTGTGGAAATGCATATCTGTCCGGAATAGAGGAAGGCTCCAGTTGCCAGAAGTTTAGCTGTTTTTGGGAGATCGGCAGATTCATCTACGATCACAGATGCATTACCACCTAATTCTAATGCAACTCGCTTTTTCCCTGCAATAGATTTTAAATACCAACCTACTTTATCGCTGCCTGTGAAAGAGAGCATTTTTAGTCTGTCATCCTTTACCATGGTTTCGGCGACCTCATTGCTACAATTCAAAACATTCAGACTGCCTGCTGGATATCCAAGTTCATCGATCAGGCCAGCTAATGCGAGGGCAGACAATGGTGCTTGAGGTGCCGGTTTTAATACTACTGGGTTGCCTAAGGCCAGGGCAGGCGCTAATTTGTGCAGGACCAGGTTGATTGGAAAGTTAAATGGGGTGATGCATGCAATAGGACCAATTGGAAATGGTTTTGTAAATGCAGTTTTTCCCTCGCCATTTGAGAAATCAATAGGCACATGTTCACCTCCAAATCGGAGTATTTCTGAAGCTGCTGTCCTAATTGTAATTAAGGATCTATTTAACTCAGATTCTGCGTATGATCTTGGTTTTCCAGCCTCTGCGATGAGCAAGTCAACAAATTGCTCTTGTTGGTCCTCAAGAAGTTTAGCTAGCTGCAGGAGCTTTTTTGAGCGCTTTCCAGCAGACCAGCCACGAAGTTCAGAAAAAGCTTTTTGAGCAGAATCAATAGCATTCTCCATTTGGGCTTTACTTGCCATCGGCAAGGAGGCAATGAGTTTCTTATCGTATTTATTCTTAACCTCGTTATGGGCGCCCGTACCTTCGTTAGCCCAGTTTCCAGCTACGTAGTTTCCTTCTCTCAAAATTGAATTATAGCTCATAGCATTGAAAGATAAAAATTGGTGAATAAATCAGTGATTTGGTACCGATTGTTTAAGTCGTGTTTTCTCAATACTCTTTTGATGAACCCCAACAATATGATGGAACAGCATAAATACTTCAGGCTTTTCATTCTTCAGATCTTTCACCTTAACGGAACCATCTACCTGATAGGTGATCTTAGCATCCTTTCCATAGGTCCACATTAGATTCCTAAACCTGACCTGAAGTTCGTTTGCAAATGGCCTGGCACTGGATTCCCCATCTCCCGTGAGCCTAATGCGTCCCTTGTTTTCAAACTTATCATCGATATAAAACTCTATCGTATATGGAAAAGGTATTTTGTGCTCTAATTGATAGGATTCTAGCATAGATGTAACCAACTCAATAAATTCATCAAAATTCATCTGTAGGCCATTAAGTTCGGCCTTAAACAAAGACT
>CBFHWY010000135.1:0-3704 GCA_965659675.1 Salibacteraceae bacterium
TTACCGTATGGCATATATTGATTCTTGGATTAGTAACGTACCTTCTTATTAGGTTTACCAAAATCTTTTTTGTTGGAGTAAATGTAGGGGCAATCTACATTAAAGAAATAGATGAAGAAGGTAATACTTTGTTCGATTGTGAAATATTAATGAAACTTAAAAAGCCTTTGTATCTAAAGGGTTCATTTAAAAATATCCCCAATATAAATGAACGCGACCTTAGGTTATTGATTTATAATGGTACAAGTAATAAGGATATATCGCCAACCTTATCTTCCCAAGATGTCGAGCTAGAATATAAATGGAATGGTGAATCAATAAACATTAAATTTTCTCGCATGTCCGTGCAAGAACTGGTAGCCTTTAAAACATTTATAGCTCTGAACGAGAACATGAAAAAGTTCTTATAGTCTGTATATCGCGCAACATTCTAACCTTGTTAATAATCGCCTTGATCATAGTTTTACACCTTGAAGCTCTTTATTTTACTGCATCTATCAATGGCCCCCTCAAGAGAACAGTTGTAGTACAAACGGATAAGTTTGGCTGTGTGCAGGAAATGTGTCATTCTCGAGATGAACCTCAAAGTTCAACTCAGCAAAAGAATTCTTATGTGACATATGAGGAGTTAAAGGCTCAAAGATTGAATAATGCGGTCATAGATCTAAATGGGAATGGTTTTTATTCTGGAAAGTCCGATAGCTTCTTTTGGAAGAGCACCCTCCTGGAATTTACTTTGTGCGATCAGGCGATGAAGTTCAAAGGCTTTGGATCTCTGATTATTAATCAGAATTTACCTTCAAAACCAACTCCAAATCCTCCTCAAACTGGTTCGACTTTTGTCCACTTGGCTCCACTAAACTGGAAGCCTACCTCCTTCTTCTAAACTTTCCACTGGAGCTTTTGGCATTGGGGTCATAATCTGGTCCATCTCCAAGCTCTGTAGGCAACGGAGCTTTATAAACCTCTCTTTCAATAAGATCTTCGATGCGTTTCATCTTATGCATGTCTTCCTTATTCACAAGCGTAATGGCCAGTCCAGTAGTGGCAGCTCGGGCAGTTCTTCCCACTCTATGTACATAGTCCTCAGCATCATCAGGCACATCGTAATTCACCACCATATTGATGTCCTTTATATCAATCCCCCGGCTGATCACGTCCGTGGCGACCAGAATTTGAATTCTTCGTGCTTTGAATTTGTTCATGACTGCCTCACGTTCCGACTGATCTAGATCTGAAGAAATGGAAGCTACCTGAAGGTTCTCTTTTTTGAATTGACGATATACCTCTGCTACCTTGGCTTTGGTAGACACAAAAATGATCACGCTTTCCAGGTTCTCTTTTCCGGCGATCAAGCTAAGTAGCAAGGGAATCTTTTGCTTATCGTAAACACAATATGCGGCCTGAAGTACACCCTCCGCAGGCTTTGAAATTGCAATGCTGATCTCCTTTGGGTCAGTAAGCAACTTCTTTGACAAGCTCCTGATCTTTGGTGGCATGGTAGCGCTGAACATCAGGTTCTGACGCTTTTTGGGCAAATGATCCACGATCTTCATGATATCGTCATAAAAGCCGATATCCAGCATGCGATCTGCCTCATCCATGATCAGATATTGCAGATCTTGAAATTTTGCATTGCCCATGTTCAGAAAAGAAATGAGCTTACCTGGGGTGGCTACTACAATATCAACCCCGCTTTCCAGCGCACGTTTTTGCTCTTCATGACTTCGACCATCTCCCCCACCATAAATGGCCACAGATTGTAGGGAGAGGTAGTACGAAAAACCATTGATCTGCTGATCGATCTGAAGGGCAAGTTCTCTAGTAGGGACCAATACAAGCGCTCGTGTTCCTTCTTTATCGTCGTTGGCAAGCATATCAAGCACCGGAAGCATAAAGGCCGCCGTCTTTCCTGTTCCCGTTTGAGCACAGGCAATAAGATCCTTGCCCTGCAAGATGTCCGGAATCGCCTGCTGCTGAACCTCAGTGCATTCTTCGAAGTTCATGTAGGAAATGGCCTCTAACACCTGATCATGTAATCCGATCTCTGAAAATTTCATGTGGCTAAAGTGCTAATTCTTGTACGATTAATCATTCGTCAGGACAAATACATTTTCACAATTCGTATTCCATTACCTTTGAACTTTTCATAGCCAAATAGGTTATTTACCAAAAGATATTATATAATGAGAGTATTACTTAGCCTTCTGTGCATCACTTTAACACTAAACATTCAGGCCCAAACCAACTGGGTTCAGAAAGACTTCCTACCAGGAAGTGCAAGGAATCACCCAGTAACCTTTACAATTGACGGCAAGGGATACTTGCTTACTGGTTTTTCAGCCCCTTCAAGATTACTCAACGACTTCTATGAGTACGATCCTGCTACAGACGAGTGGACACAAAAAGCTGACTTTCCTGGATTAGCCAGAGGTTTTGCCTACGGAGAATCATACAACGGAAAAGGCTACATCGGCTTTGGACTTTCTGGTGGAACAAGGTTAAATGATCTATGGGAATATGATCCTTCCACTGATTCTTGGACACAACTTGCTTCATGTCTTTGTTCCGGTAGACGACACCCCGCTTTCGTGATCACCGATAATGGTAAGCTCTATGCGGGAATGGGCGATGACGCTACAGTAGGAGACCTTAGAGATTGGTGGGAATATGACATTGCTACCAATACCTGGAGCGGTAAAGCTTCCTTGCCCGGCGGGGCTAGACACCATCCATACTACTTCGCTATCGGAAACGATGCTTATGTAGGATTTGGTCATAGCGGACAAAGCATCTTCAACGACTTCTATCGTTATAATTCTGCTACCAACACCTGGACTCAAATGAAAGATTTCCCAGGAGAAGCTCGTGTAGCTGGAGGTCAGTTTGATTATGGTGGCTTTGGTTATATCATCAGTGGAGAAGGTTCTGATCACCAAAATCTCGATACTGGCGAATTCTATCGCTACGATCCAAGATTGGATTTCTGGTTTGAGCAAGAACCACATCCAGGAGCAGGAAGATGGGCCACAGGAACATTTGTGATCGACGACATGGTTTACCTTGTTGCCGGACAGGATGAAAGAGGTCTGGACCTTAACAGTATGTGGGCTTATGACCTGACCAGAACAACCATTGTTGCCGGACAGGATGAGTGGACCCAAGAGGACGATATCAAAGTATATCCAAACCCAGCCAGAGATCAGGTGAAAGTGAGCGTGTCAAATCACGCCAGCTATCAATTAAGATCAACGGATGGAAGACTGGTTCAGCAAGGAGAGATCGATTCATTTAATTCCAGTATCGATCTTGATAATTTGAGTGCTGGCATCTACATGATCCAGGTCGAAGAGGACCAAAAAGAGCCTCAAAGTAGCCGATTGGTGATCCAGTAATTAGAGTCTGAGCACCTTTCTTCTTTCAAAACGGCTATCGCTGCTAAGTTGCACGATATAGAAGCCTTTTGTCTCCGGAAGCACTATGCTTATGGAAGATTGAGATCTTGCCACTTCTCCGGAAATTCGTTTTCCATCGAGGGAAAAGATCACTATTTCAGTGTCTTCATCCAGACCAGATATGTTGAGCACACCCTGACTTGGATTTGGATACAGCTCAAGACCTGAATCTGACTCGAGAATTGCATTCGGTCCCGGATTGGCGCGAATAGGCGCTTGAACGGGTCCACTTCCTCCTCCATTGTAAGC
>CBFHWY010000136.1:0-3531 GCA_965659675.1 Salibacteraceae bacterium
TGTTGTAATTATGCTCATCACCAGTGAGCATTGCGCGCACTTTACTGCTCTTGTTCAGAAGGAGATCGAGGTATTCGTCTCTTCTTTCAATGATCCCTTTTTGGGCTGCCTTTCCTGCAGCGTAGGGACGCGCATCATTGTTCCCGTTGTACCACATGTCATCCTGTACGTGTCCACCATTGGGAAAAGCTGGTGTATGCTGGGTGATAAAAACATGGTCGATGTTCTCATCCTCTTCAAAGCGCTTTAGCTCACGTTCCAGCCATTTTAGTTGATTATCCATGATATAGGCATGCGGGTTTCCACCCACAAGTTCATAGCCCGAAGGAGCATACCAATAATTTGAATTTAAGGAGATCATGGCAACATTATCGTAACTGTAGCTAAAGGCAGTTTCCGTGTAAGAAGGAAAATTTGTCCTATTGGGATCCGGGTCGAGGGCACTCCCATCCTCTGAGAGCGGTCCGTTCTTAAAATTACAGAACTCTTTGGCAAAGAGGCTTTCTGAATCTTCGGTACCAAATGGAAAACGATCGACCATTACGCCTTCATCCGTTTCATCATTTCCAAACACATTAGCCAAACATTCATGATTACCAAAACCAGCATACACGGGTGTGCTATGCCACCAGGGTTCAACGGCGCGTTTCCAGTTAGCGTATTGCAGGCGCATAGCTTCACGATCGGTGAGGTAACCATTGATCAGATCGCCAGTGAACTGCATGAATTTCACTCCTTTCTGATTGTTCGCCGCCATAATGCGTTTCATGATATAGGCATTCGCTCCGTGGATGTCGCGTTCTCCTCCTCCTCTGCCCGCTCTGCTATCGCTGGCGTATGCAAAAACAAAGGGAGTGCGACTTCCTGGTGCAGGAGAAGTAAAGAAACTTGACCTTCGGCTGATCTTGCCCATTTTCACCAGGTAGCTGATTCGTTGGTCTGGCAGTAGCCCAGTGATCTTGAACTCGTGATAGCTCGTGTCTTTTTTATCGCGATAGCTGCGGCCATCCACCTGAAGTTCCGTCTGTGTCGGAAGGTCACTTTTGAAGAAGATCACCGCTGAATTATTTGTCAGCTGGTTGATAAAAGGTCCTTCCATGATCGTTGGAATGCGCTTAAAGCCAGTATCCGATCGTTCAAAGCTTAATCTGCCATCATAAATGATCTCGCCTGCGGCATTCAACACGCGATAGCCCAGGGTAGTAAATCCTTTTCCCTGCCAATCCACCATATCATATTTACCTTTCAGGGCATCCATGTTGAGTTCACACTTTCCCTTCGTGATATTGAGGTAACGCTTAAAATAGATCACTTGCTCCACATCGGTCTCGGCTGCATTGGTAAAACCGTAATAGAGCTTTCCCTTAAAGTTTGCTCCAAAGTCGAAAGCCAATCCTTTTTTAGTACCGCGAATATTGTCTACAAACTGTGATAACGAATAGTTGCTACTTACTCGCTTTTCCTGAAGTAGGGTTCCAGACTTGCCTTTTACAACGGCCTCATCATCGCCGTAGACCTCAAGGTTTTGGTAGACTATCGGTACAACTCGATTTTGCGATAAAGCATTTAGGGAGATCGATAAACACAGAGCCAGGATTGATCTTTTCATGCTTCGAAGATAAAATAGCTCACAGGTTTATGAATGAAGAATGAGCAAAATCAGTTTGGGTCATAATGAATTGTATTCTTTTGTTGGAAATACAGCAAAATGCAAGTAATTCTAGGAGCCAACGGGATCATCGGTACAGAAACAAGTAAAGCCTTGAATGAAATGGGAATACAACTGCGACAGGTATCCCGAAATCCAAGTAAGGTTAATGAATCGGACGAAGTCTTTTCAGCGGATCTCACTAATTTGGAAAAAGTAATAGAAGCTGTAAAAGGCTGCGATGTTGCCTACTTATGTGTTGGATTGGAATATAAGATCGCTGTTTGGCGAAAAATGTGGCCACAGATCATGACAAACGTAATCGATGCTTGTTCAGAGACGAATTGCAACCTGGTATTCTTTGACAACGTGTATATGTACGGAAGAGTTAAAGGCCCCATGACTGAGGAAACACCTTACAAACCTTCTTCAAAAAAGGGAGAAGTTAGGGCAATGATCGCTCAATAACTTTTGGATGCAATAGCTGCAGGAAAAGTAAATGGGCTTATAGCTCGCAGCGCTGACTTTCTGGGCTTCAACCCTTTAAGCTTTTTGACTGTCATGATGTTTGATCGACTGGCACAGGGCAAGAATACATAGATCATGTTGGATGGGAAAAGCAAACACAATTTCACCTATGTGAAAGACGCTGGAAGGGCATTGGCTAAACTTGGGAATAGTGAAGATGCTTTCGGACAAACCTGGCATTTACCGACATATGGCTCCTTATATGCTCTTTAACGCAACGCACCAATTTGGGCTTATGCTTTACTTCAATACTCAAAAACCAAAAGAACAATGAGAGTCATTTGCCTTGGTTTTATAATGCTACTTGGCTTTAATGCCTGCGAGCGCGCCTTTCTCAAAGAGGATCCTGCGAACGACCCCCAAACGAACTTCGATATGATGTGGGAGACCCTGGATAAGCGATACTCCTTCTTTAGCTACAAGCAAATAGATTGGGATTCGGTAAAAGCGGCTTTGGAAGGCAGACTGAGTCCGGATATGGCCGATGATGAACTGTTTGACCTGCTAGCTGAGATGTTGTATGCATTGGAAGACGGACACGTGAACTTACGCTCGCCTTTTGACAGAAGCCGGAATTGGAGATGGTATTTGGATTATCCTGAGAATTTCAATTTTGAGGTCATTGAGCGAAACTACCTTCGAGAAGATCATCGCAGAACCGGGCCCTTGTTGAATAGTTTCCTTGACAGTGGAAAAGTGGGCTACATCTATTATGGGAGCTTTGCCAGCAGAGTGAGTGAAGTGCACATCGATTATGTGGTCAATCGTTTTAAGAATACGGACGCCATCATTATTGACATTAGAAACAATGGGGGTGGATCCTTGTCAAATGTCGACCGTATTGCCAGTCGTTTTGCTGATCGCGTAAGGCATGCTTATGATATTCTGTACAAAGAAGGTCCGGGCCACGACGATTTCTCTGAAGCCTATCCATACAAGATCTTCCCGGGTGGAGAGTTTCAATACACCAAACCTGTTTATGTGATAAGCAATCGCAAATCTTACAGTTCCGCCACATTCTTTGTGCAATCCATGCGGGTCTTTCCACATGTGATGATCATCGGTGATCAATGTGGAGGTGGCGGCGGTTCTCCTATCAGCCAGGAACTACCTAATGGCTGGGTCTATCGTTTCTCTTCTGACATGACCCTTTCCCCGGAGGGTTTTAATATCGAAAATGGTGTACCCGTTGATGTGCCACTGCAATTAGATCCCGACTCACTGACCATTGGAAAAGATAGCATGATCGAATGGGTTTTGGAGAAGTATTAACCTTAGGGGTTAGGGGTTAGAGGCTAGGATCCATGCCCTTGCCTGATTAGTGTTGACCGTTATTGGTTACTAATTGATGATTA
>CBFHWY010000137.1:0-3521 GCA_965659675.1 Salibacteraceae bacterium
GCCCAAAAGAGCAGTCCTTTTTTAGGGAATTAAGCGAACATTATCGCATTCGATTTTCCTGGAAGATCCATGATTGGTATCTCCAACAAGAGAGCAATCAAGCAGGACGTTTTTTTAGAGACTTGCCAGAGTTTTTTCAAAACAAGGAGGAAGCTATCGACTTCAATGATCCTCCTGTAGAATATGGAGGCTTCAGTTCAAATGCTGAAGCTCAACTTCACGTGATCCGTCAATTGCAAAAGGATATGCGCAGTGACCCTGTGGACTTTCGCTATGGTATTATTTTGGGAGATGAATCACAACTACTCAGCCTGCTGCACTTTTTGGAGGTATTGGGAGATGAGGTGAATGTTTCAGCTTCTTTGCCTGTGGAGTATTCCGCACTGATCAAAGACTTGTTATCTAGATCCAGGGAAAAGTTTAACGCCAGCGATGAGATTTCTAAGCGCTCCTCATGGGTGAAAGACTTCATAACTTCGTGGAAAGACAAAGGCTTAAGCCCTGTCATGAAGGTCTTACTGGACCAACAGAGGGAAGTCCTGCTCAATGAGCACAGCTACCTCGAGAATGATGAATTGCTATTGAATGAGATCTTTGGAACCTGGGCTCAATTCAGATCCTGGCTTGCACAGCTCAAGATGAACATTAAAGGAAACCGGGAATCCCGCGTTCAGGTTTTTGGACTTCTTGAAAGTAGAACCCTCGATTTTGACCGTCTTTACTTTTTGAATTGGAATGAAGGTAACTTTCAGGGAAAACTAAAATTCGACTCCCTCATTCCATTTACCACTCGGAATGAATTTAAGCTTCCAATGAATGAGGAGAAAGAGTCCGTTTTTTCATACTACTTCTTCAGTTTGATCAGTTCCAGCAAGTCTGCCTTGATCGCCTATATCGACTCTACCTCTTTTGGGGCAGGAGAGCAAAGTAGACTGCTCCAGCAGATCATTTACGAAGACCAGTTCACCAGACTGAATCAAATTCGGCAGGATCAAAAGGTGGAGGCAGTGAAAGAGTCAAAGATCTTGAAGGATCAGGGATTTGATGAGGAGTTCAAGCGCTTTCTAAAAAGGGGGCTTTCTCCTTCTGCTATCAATCAGTTCATTTGGGATCCTTTTGAGTTTTATTACCGATATCTGTGGAGAATAGATGAGCTGCCAAAGGTCGACCTACATGAGGACAGTTCGCTCATGGGCAATGTGGTCCATCAGTGTTTAGAAAAGCTATACGAACCCTACCTGGGTAAACATGTTGGGATTTCTGCGCTTGAAGAGATCAGAGTTAATTGGCAAACTGCTCATGCTGAAATCATATCAAGCACCAGGGAAGCCTTGGACCTGGGTGTTCCGCCATACTTAATAGATCATATTGAGAAGGCGATCGAGTCCTATCTGAAGGAAGAAGGAAATAGGCTTTCTGAGAATGACTCTTTTGAGTTACTCTACCTGGAGAAGAAAATAGAGTTTGAATTGCAACTTGATGAAGATACTCCAGTGAAGCTGAAGGGAACCATTGATCGGATCGAGAGATCGGCTAATCAACTCCGAATCATTGATTACAAAACGGGTAAGGTTGATGCGCGTTCATTGAAGTTCAATGAAAATAGTCTGGCCGATTTATGGGAATCTGAAAAACACGACAAGATCCGCCAACTACTCTTCTATTATTACTTGGTTTCTAAACTCGAAATTTTTGATTCAGATGCTGAAATTGTACTGATCATCGATAGCTTGTTATACGGCCGACCTAAGAGGTATGTGCTTGATGTCGAAAAGGATGTGGAAATTCCCAGTCCTAATGAAATTGAAATTATGATCAGCAACTGGCTCCAGACCTTATCTAAGGAGGTCAGTATCTTCATTTCACGGGATTAAAAAACACTTAAAAAGTGTTAATCATTTTAATAAAAGGTTATTTTTGGTTTAACTAACTACATTAAAATGAGAATACTTAAACTTTTCAGCATATTTACTCTTGCGAGTATCTTCTCGCTAAGTGCTTCAGGACAAACATATTGTACGTCGAATGCAACTTCTACTGCAGATACTTACATTGAATCGGTGTCTTTTGCAAATATCAGCTTTGCAGGCAGTCTGACATCCTGTGTTACCTACACTGACAACACCAGCTTGATTGCAAACGTGTTTCAGGGGATGACTTATACCTTGAGTGTTAAAACAGGAGATTGTACTCCAAGCTTTGTTTATACGCATGAAACTCGCGCCTACATAGATTGGAATAATGACGGTGATTTCTTTGATCCAGGTGAAGAAGTGCTAACCAAAGCACCGCGTTCTGCAGCTTCTACAGAAACTCGACAGATCACAATTCCTTTGAATGCGGCACTTGGTCAGACTAGAATAAGAGTTGTTGCCACAGAGGGTTTTGCATCCGCATGTGGTACGTACAGCTGGGGTGAGACAGAGGATTATACGATAGATATTCGTCGTCAACCTGAGTTTGATGCGAATGTTGGAACTGTAACTGCAGACGCCATCGGTATGGCTGGCTATGTTCAAATCCCTTTCGTTCAGGCTCCAAATTATGAGTTTTCAGCACACGTTACTTCAGGAGGTTTCGATACGATTACCGGGGTCACTCTAAATGCAAGTATTCCTGGAACAGCATATTCACAGGCAATCAATGTGGGAACATTGATTCCAGGTGCTGACACTACCGCCACCGCATGGAATTTATTTACACCTACAGCACAAGGAGATTACGATTTTCAGGTTGTTGCCAGTATAAATGAGAATGACACGGTACCTGATAACGATACCTCAATCTTTAGCTTTTCCGTGTCTGATACTGTATTAAGTAGAGATGATAGCACTGTAGCTGGAGGCCTGGGCTTCAATAGTGTGAGTGGTGTATTGGGTCATGTTATTGATGTTGTAAGCCCTGATACGCTTACATCAGCTAGTTTTTACTTGAATTCACCAAGTCTTGGTGCATCCACGCGAATCATCGTTTATGAGTCTGATACTACCCAAAGTAGTGGAGGATATCCTTATGGAACTTCTGGAGAGTTCTTTAATCCAATTGATTCTTCAAGAGTGTTTACTGTAACAAATACCAACGCTGATTGGTACACCCTATTGATCGGTTGTGAAGATGGCCTGGCCGTTTCACCAGGAAAGTATCTTTTGGCTCTTGAGCAAGTGAACCCAACGAACATGAGTTTGGGCTACACCCTTTCTCTTCCATCCGATACGGCAATAACGTATTACATAAGTTCTCAAGACTCTTCATGGACAGATCTTAAAACTTCAACATCCAATGTAGCAAATGGGATCTATCTTTTGAGAGCTAATTTTGGTGTGAAAGCAGTCAGAGATCTAGTGCCAGACACTGCTTATTATTGTGATGGGGCATCGACCTTCCTTAAAACCGGAGGAAACTGGGCAAACTTCCAGTGGAGTACAGGTAGCTTACAAGATAGTATCCAGGTAGCATCGAGCACCGTATTCAATGTGACCGTAACAGATGATAACAACTGTAACTTCATTGATTCAGTTCAG
>CBFHWY010000138.1:0-3450 GCA_965659675.1 Salibacteraceae bacterium
TCCTTGGGTTTTCGTTTCTCTCCGACCAGCAGCGAGCCCTTTGGAAAACACCACAGCCAGATCATGATCTCTCAACGTCTCCGGCTAAGAAACGTAGGGCTTTCGAAGCGATTACTTGTCCACCGAAACCGAAGTTTGCTAAATGAACGAGCCTTTCTGAAAGCCGCATCTGCCCTATGTTTTCTTAGCCATTGTTAGCTCCAGTGCCTTCTTTTTTCTTTCTTTTTCTTTCTTGTCTTAAGGCTCTTTAATAAAGCTTTGGTTTAGGGCATTGCTTTATGCGGCTTTTATTAATGTGCCTTTCTTGGTATCTGGAGTTTCAGTATTTGATGTTAAATCTTAGTTTTTTACAACTCTAATACTCTTCGTGCCGCTACCATAGTTGATTTGAAGAATATATACTCCGCTTGGAACACTAGAAAGGTTCACTGTATATATTTCGGTGCTCAGGCCTTGTGATTCTGGGCTATAGTCGAATTGATATATTGATGATCCAGAAATTGTATAAAGCTTCATGCCTTTAAAATCTTCTGAAGCCACTTTTACAAATGATATGTCAGAAGTTGGATTAGGATAAACTTCCAACCCAGTTTGATCGAAAATCTCCTTCACTTTGTCTATGATGCTACAATCGGTTTCAACGGCTGATATCAGTTTAGAAGTGGAGCAATTATAGGTTATGCTTTCGCTTGTTGTCACTACATCAACACCTGCATCAACGAGGTTGTACCATTTAGATGGGTTAAAGTTTCTATTCGAAGCAGGAATTGGTCCTGGCGAAGTGGAGTAGTACATAGGGTCAATCGGGTCATTGACATGTTTGATTGCATGTGCATGACCAAGTTCGTGCAACATAGTGCCATAAAAATCAATGGCGTTCGTTGGCACTGCCGCTCCAGTTGTATCATACCACCAATAAAGAGAGCTGGAGATGGCTGAGAAGTCTATTGAAATTCTTATGTCAACCTCTTTAAAGAAGGCTTCCGTTCCGCCTGTAGATGTCCCGCAGGCCTGATTGACCAGTCTTCGAGTTTGGGCTGTTGCTGGGTCACCATGAAGTGTTGTATCATAGAAAATTAGGTTAACACCATCGGCTCCATAAAAACTTAAAGTTGTATCATTTCCAATCTTCCAATTAACTTCTGTCCTACAATTCCATTCGTGAATAGCTCTTTCAACAATCGCTTTTCTTAACGGATGATTCGAAATACTTGTATCGCAATGAAATGTGTAGCTTCCCATTCCGTTATCATCGATAAGATTGTACCTAATTTTATCATTATTAGTCAGTGAGGTTATCTCAGTATTCATAAGTGCATATAAGACATCCAAAGAGGATGTGCTGTATATTGAATCCCCCAAATCGGTTTTGACCAATATGTCTCCACTGCCAGCGCATGGTTGATAGCCATTGACAAGAGTTCCGACCACACGAGAAGGAACTCGTAATTCTATTTTGGTGTCTGACCAAGAGATATAGTCTATTGGGTCTTGTGTTTTTATATACAGGGAACCACCGCTATCACAGTCCTTAAGCCAGACTTGACCGCTACCTTGACTGGAACCAAAGTGTTTTCCTTCAATCACCAAAATTTCATTGATGCCAGCGTGAATCGGGTTGGTAAATGTTGTGATAACGGGCTGGCACAAAGTCAGGTCAAGGTCACCATTATAGTGAACATCGTCATAAAGCGAGATTGAACCTGTCCAAGGCTCGGTCGCAGTCGTAGTAAAGGTTGTAACGTTTGGGGCAATTGTCTGGTTAACAAAAAACATATCCGTTTCTTGATAGCAATTCGCTATTTCAATTTTTACATGAAGCATCGTGGTGGGACTTGTAGGAACTTGAGTTCTGTTCATTGAAGCCAAGTTGTCGATACCTAGTAAGACTACAACGGTATCCGAAGCCCAATCATTTGACAGGTTATTTGGGTCTTCATATGTCGGGTCATTAAATGAACTCCCGAGGGTTACATCAATCTTATTATTAGCTACTATGTTAGCTCCAAAAGCGTTCGTATTATAGCTTAGATGAATCGGTGCGTTGTCTAGAAAAGTGCCAGATTGATTGCAATCTACCTTAATATCAAATTCAAAGTATCGAGGATTTGTACCTGTAAACTTTTCATTTTCAAGAGTAAAAGTCAGTTCTTCGCCTGCTCTACTTACATTTGGAACAAGTGAAGTGGCAAGTTTTTCATTATAGGCGTATTCATAGTCTAGAATTTTTTTTTTGATACCTGAATTAGGTATTTCTTCTTTCCGTTCTATTTGTTGCTCTTGCGGTGAATCTTCGTTATGTTCACTTTGAGTACGTTGTCCTCTTTTGGCTCCATCAGTGTCTTCTTTAATTGTTTTTTCTTGAGGAGCTTGTTGGTCATATTGTCTTGGATTTATTAAAATTGGCCGTTCTGGACGTCCCTCACTATCCGTACCTGGTTGCGCATCACATTTAACAAAATCATTCGTATCGATTTGGTATTCGTGTGAAAGGAACGTGGCAACTTCATCCATTGAATCGAATGTTATTCCCGCGAACAGCTCAGCATAATAATTGATAGTAGATAAGGAAACCGAACCAACTAACCTAGGGTCATATTCATAGCCAAGAAAATTACTGTACTGAATAAAGCTTGACCGAAGAAAGGGGTTTGGTGTATTATTCGGTCCTTTTTCTGGGTAGTTTTCGTTGTTCAGCTTGCAGAAGAATATTCCCTTAGCGTCCATATAGTACTCTATAGCATGAGATCCAGCTTCTCCTATATACGCACCTGCACCAAAATCAACTTCTGTTCCCGCGCTACCGGGATTGATGAGAATTACTTCATCACAGTGTAAATGTTCAAACCCTTTAAAAATTCGGGTAATCTGAACTCTGCTTTCAGTCCAGCAGTTGAACGGAGTTGTTTCAAAAAAATCTTGGGAAACTATAACTCCCTCAAATATGATTGGTGAACCCTTTAATATTCGATCAGCCTTTTCATAAGGAGTTTCATTTATTATTTGGGCTGACAAAGTTGTTGAACAAATTGCCGCTAGCAGAGAAAATATGAAAAATAGTTTGGAAAAATTCATGAGTGATTGGTTTTGGTTTATGGTTGAGTATTGGAATAAATAAATGTGCACGCGCAGACAGCGTGGCTCTTTCCCATGTGCGATAGCCTTTGGGTGTTCATTTTTGATGATTGAACTCTTCGAAACTATTGTATTTGTCCTCTGTGACCAAGAAAAAATGTTAAATTTTAGTCTGTTGTTGTTTTTTAGCATTGGAGCTAACGGTTTCGGCTAAGCCCATGTGGCCGACAGCCGTTGCCTACTAAATTAACAAAAAGAGTAGGCGGGCTTTGTGGTTTGGCAAGTGAAAGGGAAAAAAGCCAGGCTGGAGGACATTGGGTTTAGCCGTTGTTAGTTGCTGTGCTGGTTGTTTTTTGTTTGAGTGAGAAGGGAGAT
>CBFHWY010000139.1:0-3445 GCA_965659675.1 Salibacteraceae bacterium
AGAATCTGAGCCACATGCATTTGAATACTTATACTTTATTGACCAGGTGCCAACCCCAGCTGTTGCTGGACTAAAAATTGAATCGTTGATAATTCCCGTTCCGCTAAAGGTACCTCCCGCTGGGCTCGCACTTAAAGTATCATTGCTTGCACCTGGACAATATGTCGTTGGTGATGGGTTAAAGCTGATCGTAAATGTTGGGTCCACCTGGATACTTTGGGTAGCCGTATCAGAGCAGCCAGCGTTCGTTACGATATAATCAATGTCATAAGTTCCTGCTCCACCAGCAAAGGATGGAAAGAAAAAGCTTCCAAAAGCGACTCCTGGCCCCGAATAAGTACCCCCAGCTGGACTTCCCCCTGATAGGGCAACAGAGGCGGCACTCACGCAAATGGGTGTAAAAGCCGTCAGGCTCGCGTTCGGTGTTGAATTGACCGTCACTATTTGTCTTGATGTATCAGAACAACCGCTAATAGTAACCACATAATCAATGGTGTCTGTTCCTGGTCCCTGAGCAGCTGGATTATAAGTTGTAGATGCATTGCCGTTCACATAGTATGTTCCTCCACCCGGTGTTCCTCCGGACAATGTAAATGCACCCACATTATCACAGTAGGTTGCGCCAACTGACAAACTTGAAGTGGCATTAACCACTTGTAACTGCTTAAATGCTGAATCTGCACAGGAGGTAGCCGTATCCTCATAAGTATATTGGATCAGGAACGTTCCTACCCCAGAGGTGTCAGGATCAAACACGGTATCGTTGATCATTCCAAGTCCAGAATAAAAACCACCAGAAGGAGAGCCCTGAGTTAGGGTAACTCTGCCCTGCCCTGAGCAAAGGGGAGTGAAGTTCGCAAGACTTACATTGGGAAGTGGGTTGACAGTAATTGTCACCACATCAGAAGTATCAATACAGCCATCATCAATTACCACTACCTGATAATCTCCCGATTGAAAAGCTCCATAGGTGGTGTCCCGATCGAAGACCAAAGGAATTCCATCAACTATCCACTGATAGTCGAGATTAGGATTTCCGTTGGAACTCAACTGAAAAGTATCACCCAAACAGCCGCTAGTAACAGTTGGACCAAATATCTCAGCGGTATCAGCATCTACACAATCCGATATCTTGATCACAAATGCATCCCTCAGACCTGCACCAGAAGACCAGGCTATATTATCAAAAACCAATGGGGGATCTCCTTGACCCGTTGCGTACATATTTTTCGCTGAATCGAGTGCAATTCCATTGCCTTGATTGAACGAGAAACTAGATCCAGAACCTGCTACTGCCCAGGCAAAATCACCTACTGAATCGGCCTGAGTAAAGAAGATTGACCGAAAGGCACCGTTTCCCTGAATTGTTGAATTACCGAACTCTGCTGTAGCTCCGCCAAACTGTCCAGTGATCCCAACGTTTCCGCGATCATCTGTATCCAGATCGTATAAAAAATCATTCGAGTTTGCAACTCCTCCTCCAGTTTTAACCCACAGCGCTCTACCATCAGTATTCAAGCGTGCAACAAAAACATCTCTTTGGCTTGAAGGGGTAGATGAAGGAGCAACTGATACAGTGTCAAAAGTGAAGGTACCTATGAAACTTCCACCTACATAAAGGTGATTGAATTTGTCTATGGAGATCCCGTATGAATCATCAAAGCTTGTACCCCCCTCAGCAAAGGCCCATTGCACTCTACCCGTATCATTGAACTGGGCAACATAAAAATCTCTAGAGCCACTTGAAGTGACACTAATGGTGTCAATGGAAGAGGTTCCAGAAAAGAAACCTGTCACATAAGAATTGCCATTATTGTCGCATGTTATGTCGCCAGCAAAGTTAAAACCTGAGCCTCCATATCCTTTGACCCATCTCAAGGTTCCGTTTCGAGAGTATTTAGCTAAGAAATTGTCATAATCGAATGTACTTGCGGCACTAAGAGAAGTAGACCCAAATGTCGCTGAGCCCCGGAATATCCCAGAAACAAATACATCCCCACTGTCATTTACTGCTACTCTAGGATTGTAAAAGCGATTAAAAGGACTTAAAACGGTAGTACCTACCTGTGCCGTTTCCAGCCAAATGATATTCCCACTTGTGTCATATCGTGCAATGAATACCCTTCTGGTAAGTCCTGCACTAGGTCCAGTGATAGTATCAAAAGTGGCATTGGTACTTGCGTAAAGACCTGTCACTATGAATGAGGTATCAGTGTCCATTTCGATTCCTCCACCGATCTCAATTCCTGTTCCACCCATTGAAATCACCCACTTTCGATTTCCCCTGATGTCATGCTTTACCACATAGGCCTCATAAGATCGATTCTGTCCAGCAGCAATGGTATCTGTGCCCCAACGGGGATTATTCGTTGTTGAGGTAAGTACTGTACCTGTTGCATAGGTATTTCCTGATCCATCGGAGGTTATATCACTTCCAACATCGAAGCTTGCTCCTCCTCCATTATTGACCCAGTCGACCTGCTGGCCGAAGGAAGTTAAACTTGAGAGAAATAGGGTTAGGGCAAAAAGTATACGGATAACAGTTACCATTTGAGTTTTAGTCAAGCCGTAAAGATAAGCCATATCTTACACTTTGGATTCTCTTTATTAAGTGCAAGAAATTGTTCAATGACCACTGATAAAATTAGTTTTGTCTCATACATTTCAAGTCATGAAGATATTGGTGACCGGAGTAACCGGCTATATAGGTTCGCACACTGCTATTGAGCTTCTAAAAAGAGAGGATGTAGAGGTTATTGGCGTGGATAATCTGATGAATTCACAAAAAGAAACACTTGAACGCATTCACAAGATAACGGGAAAGCATCTAAAGTTCTATGAGCTTGACCTCTGCGATCGATCAAGCACATTCTCTGTTTTTCAAAAAGAAGGCAACATTGATGGAATTATTCATTTCGCGGCACTTAAAGCTGTTGGTGAAAGCGTAGAAAAGCCATTGCTTTATTATCGCAATAATCTCGGCTCATTGATCAATGTGCTCGAAGCTTCGAAGGAGTTCGGGGTAGATAATTTTATCTTTTCCTCGTCTTGTTCACTTTACGGAAATGTGAGCCAGCTCCCAGTAAATGAAGAAACTCCCCTATCAAAAACAGAGTCACCTTATGCCCATACCAAGCTTGTTGGAGAGGAAATACTCAGGGCTACCATCAAAGTGCAGGACATCAAGGTAAGTTCCTTGCGCTATTTCAACCCAGTAGGGGCTCATGAGAGTGGGCTGAATGGAGAGTTACCGATCAATAAACCGAACAACCTCGTGCCGATCATCACTCAAACAGCCATTGGAAAAATGGACAAAATGTTTGTCCATGGAAACGATTATGACACCAGAGATGGTTCATGCATCAGAGATTATATTCACGTTTCTGATATTGCAAATGCTCACCTATTGGCGCTGGATCACTTAATGCAGGGAAAGAACAAATCA
>CBFHWY010000140.1:0-3370 GCA_965659675.1 Salibacteraceae bacterium
TACAGTGTTAAGCTTTCTTCTTCCCATTCAAGAACCTTTCGACAATCATTTCTTCAACCATTTGGACGGTCATTTCTTCGGCGTCGTGTGTGATGACAGCTCTCAGGCCATACTCAACAAAATAGGCGTGAGCCATTTCATGAATGAAGGCCGCTTGTTTTTCTTCTTTGGTACAAGCTCGATCTATAAAGATGATTTTGTTTACTGGGTCACATTCTCCGTCAAGCTCTTCGCCTTTGGAGTTTCTGAGGTTCCACTTGTGCTTAATTAGCCACTTGTTTCCTTTGATGCGGATTGAGCGAGGGATTTTCATAACTTCTTGTTCCAGCGGCCATGCTTGTTGAGAATCATCGGGACAAATTGAGGGACGCCATCAAGAACAACGCCACTGCCTAAAATCGGTTTATTCCTGAAGTGTTTTCCGTATTTGAAAGCGTAAGCGTTCTTATCAATCAGACAGCCCACGTTCATGCCGAAAATAAGGTCATTTGGAGAGCCTGACCAATTCACTCCAGCAAAAGCGTGAATGTGTCCAATGACAGTTGATTGGCGGTTCTCTTTAGCGGCTTTGATATGTCCGTTCTGTCCTGAAACGCCTTCGCCGTGTTCGTATCTAACCCCGTCAATTTCCCAATAGTCTTTCCACTTCCAACCAGCCGGAGCTTCTAAAAACTCGTGATAGTCACGCATAAACTTTCTAGGGATTCCAGCCTTGAAAGCTTTCTTAAGTGGTCTTATAGTGTGGTTTGAAATACAGGCTTTTACTTCTGGAAAGATTGCATAAAGCCCATACATTGCCTCGATTGCGTGTTCTAATTCTTGACCGGCTGAATACCCGTCGGGGTCGTGATCCCAGTCACCGAGAGCGTGGAAGTCTACTTCATCCCCAGCGTGAACAACTTCATCAGGGCGATACTTCTTTTTTAAGGCTTGCAAAAATAGAAAAGCATCAGGGTGATGAAAGGGAAATTGAGTGTCAGAAATGATTAAGACTCTAGCCATCGAACCCCCGAGAAAACGGGAGCGCCTCAAGAAGAAGATAGAATGGAACTAGGAAAACATCGCAATGACAAGGTGAAACATCTGAGGCACTCCCAAAAGAATAGATCACCTCTTAATTATTTCAGCGATGTAAAATAGAAACGAAAAGTAAAATTAAGCTATTTCTTTGTCTAGGTTACTCTCTAGAGCATCAACCAAAGTAACTAAGTGTTCTCGGAACAGTCGATTGATTTCTTTTGAAGAAATATTCTTCTCAGTTCTGTATCTGGCCTTGAGAATACTAAGGCGCTGTCTCAGTTCTTCAGAACCCGTTAAGCCTAAGTTTCTACAAATTACTTGGCCCTCATCAGGCTTTAACTTCGATATGTCAGGAATTGGTAAGTTCATACATTAATTATATTCTGATTACTTTTGCCTGTAAAAAGTAAAATCAATTTAAAATTACAGTAAAAATAAAACGAAAATAAAATAGAATCATGCCAACCGGAAGACCTTCAGCCTTCAAAAAAGAATACACAAAAAGACTTCTCGAATACTTCGATGTTGAGCCTTACCGAGAAGTAGAAAGAAGGCAGCTCAACAAAAGAGGTGAAGAGTTCATCACTTATGAAGACAAGCCGAACGATATGCCAACGCTTGCAGGATTTGCCATTGAAATAGGGGTTTCAAGGCAAACTCTTTGGAATTGGGCGAATGAGAAAAATGAAGATGGGACCTTGAAGCGTCCTGAGTTTTTTGACGCCTGTATGCGCGCAAAGCAATTTCAAGAAAAATATCTAGTAGTTAACGGAACCAAGGGGCTGATAAATCCTCAGTTTAGTATGTTTGTGGCTAAGAATTATTTGCAATGGAGAGATAAGCAGCCGGGCGAGGAAGACAAGAAAATCACACATCAGGTTGAGGGTAAGGTTCAAGAGACTGACTGGTCAGATCGAATCAATGAACTCAAAGACGTAACACCAAAAGAGATTGAATGAACACTCAGCACCTCACTCGCTATCAAGCAAACATTTTGTATGATGAGATTCTAGGGGCTAAAGATGAGAAGGCTTCTCGTTTACTTTGCCAAACTGACTTATTCTTCTTACTAACAAGAGGCTGCAAGAGGCGCGACATTGACCGCGATTGGCTTTATGACAGATGCCGAGAGGTTGAGGCAAGCCCTGACGGTCATCTTGATCTGTGGGCGCGTGAACACTACAAATCTACAATCATTACTTTTGGAAAGTCGATTCAGGACATTCTCAAAGACCCAGAAATCACAATCGGGATTTTTTCGCATACCCGGCCAATAGCAAAAGACTTTCTTAATCAGATCAAAAGGGAATTTGAGGAAAACACTTTCTTAAAAAGTCTGTTTTCTGATGTGTTGTATGAGAACCCGCGCTCTGAGGCCGCTAAATGGTCGCTAGACGGTGGAATCATTGTGAAGCGTAAGTCTAACCCGAAAGAGGCGACTGTAGAGGCCTGGGGGGTTGTCGACGGTCAACCAACGGGGAAGCATTTCAAAGTATTGAACTATGATGACATTGTGACTCAAGAGTCTGTGTCAACGCCTGAACAGATTAAGAAGACCACAAATTCTCTTAAATTATCTTACAACCTGGGTGCCCAAGGTGGAGTCAGAAGGTTTATTGGTACTCGCTACCATGCAAACGACACGTACAGAGAAATTATGTCGGTTGGAACGGTTATTCCCCGGATTCACACGGCGACAGATAATGGAAAGATGGACGGGAAGCCTGTCTTTCTCCCGGCTGAGTTATTGGCTGAGAAAAGAAGAGATTTCGGCCCATATATCTTCGGCGCTCAAATGCTTCAAGACCCCGTGGCGGATAAAGCGATGGGCTTCAAAGAAGATTGGCTCAAGTTTTACGAGAATCAATTGACCCCGGAAAACACTGGGGAATGGAATAAGTACCTTTTGGTTGATCCAGCCAGCAAGAAAAAGAAAAGCTCTGACTATACGGTCATGCTCGTGATTGGGTTGGCTCCTGATGGGAATTACTACCTTCTTGACGGAATTAGGGACAGGCTGAACCTAGCCGAACGAGCGCGGAAGGTTTTTGAGTTTAGAAGAAAATGGATTCCAACTGATGTCGGATATGAAGAGTATGGGCTTCAAGCTGATATTGAGCATATAGAATACGTCCAAGAGCAAGAACACTATCGCTTTAATATAAAGAGATTAGGCGGGAAAGTTCCCAAGGAAGATCGAATTAAAAAGCTGATTCCTAAGTTTGAGCAACATCTTGTTTGGCTTCCCAAGCGCCTGACGTTCATTGATTATGAGAGCAAAGTTCAAGACCTCGTGAAAGTGTTCACAGATGACGAATACCTGTCTTTCCCGGTCTGTGTCCATGACGAT
>CBFHWY010000141.1:0-3181 GCA_965659675.1 Salibacteraceae bacterium
GCGGTCGACTGGATTGGGACCGATCCACGCTTTATCTGCAGGACTTGTAGCATGACCCAAATAGTACTTCACGGCCAATTCCCAATGTTGCACCTCATCATCAACTCGGACGATCAGATCAACTTCTCCGAGGGTTCTACCATCCTCCACGACTTGCAGATTATGAAGAATAAGTTCGATCTCAGGATCGTGCCTGATCCAAAAGAAAACGAGCTGTTCAAAATAATGGCCAAGGAATGGAGACTTGAGTTCACCGAGGTCAGACAAGAGGTCAGAGGGTCGCTCATCCCACTGTTTCAGTTGAGGGAGCATGAGCTCAAAGTGGCGCTGGTTAAAATCATCATCAAAGCCAAATTCTTTGTCTGAAACCAAAAATGGTGAAGCAATGACCCAGGCAAGGTCTCGAACCGCTTTGTGCCTAAATTGAAAATAGTCCATACTTTCACGCCCAAATTAGCAACATTAAGGGCTCTGGCGTGTTGACTCGACAAAGAATTTCATGAACTACCCTCGGCTGGCAAAGCGTATCCTCATCATCATTGGCGTGATCAGCCTGTTAGCGGCGTGGAACCTTAAAGATGTGCGCTTCGACTATAATTTCGAGCGCTTCTTTCCAGTAGATGACCCTGAACTAGAATTCCTGCTTGAATTCAGAGACAAGTTTGAACCCGACAATGACTTCACCCTCATCGCGATCGAGAACAATGAAGGGGTTTTTAGACAAGATTTTCTTTTAAAAGTTGATTCCCTTTGCAAGGTCGTTGAAGGTCTGCCATTAGTGACCAAAGTAACTGGCCCTACCCGACTTCAATACCCGGTCATGGGTCCGCTCGGACCGATCTCCGCCGATTACATACACCTGGATAAGCCCGAACTCCTCGTCAAAGACAGCATTCGTATCTTCAATACGGAGCATTTGCCCGGCAATTTCTTTT
This sequence comes from Salibacteraceae bacterium, assembly GCA_965659675.1. Taxonomy (GTDB): domain Bacteria; phylum Bacteroidota; class Bacteroidia; order Flavobacteriales_G; family Salibacteraceae; genus CBFHWY01. The sequence goes on from CBFHWY010000141.1 coordinate 936, forward strand.
CTGAAACACGCCCAGCGATCAGTATCCTGGTAGATTCAGAACACTTTATCAGCAAAGAAAAATGTGATGAATTGGCGAATAATCTCAATAGGGTGGTCGCAGATTTTGAGTTTGATAAAGTGGTGATGTCGGGACGTATTATCGGACAGAAATACTTCATTGAACGCACCCAATGGGAAATGGGACTCTTCGTCAGTCTGGGTTTCATCATCTTAAGCCTGATCCTGTGGTTTAGTTTCAGAACCACCTGGGGTGTTTGGGTCCCACTATTGGTAGTGGGCTTATCGGCTGTATGGCTGATCTCATTGATGGATCTCTCGGGTAAATATATGGACCCGCTAAGTACCCTACTACCGATTATTCTTTTCGTTGTAGGAGTATCTGATATTGTGCACATCCTCTCCAAATATTTGGAGGAGTTGCGCTGGGGCAGAACCAAGATCGAAGCCATAAAAACCTCATTTAAGGAGGTGGGTCTGGCTACCTTCCTCACTTCGATCACCACCGCGATCGGGTTCCTCACCCTGCTCACTGCCAATGTTTTGCCGCTTCAGGAATTTGGAGTATTCATGAGTATTGGGGTGATCATCGCCTTTTTATTGGCCTTCTCTCTCCTGCCTTCTGTCCTGATCCTCCGCAAGAAACCGCCGCTTTCAAAACAAAAACACAGCCGTTTGTTTTGGTATCCTTTGATGTCCAAACTCTTCGCTTTTGTTATAGATCGGCGTAAAGAGATCTTATGGGCCAGTTTGGGGATTCTCATCTTGTCGGGTATTGGTATTTCGCTCATCCGGGTAGACAATCATCTGCTTCAAGACCTTTCGGAAGATGATCCGTTCAGACAGGATTTTGAATATTTTGGAGAACATTTTGCGGGCATTCGACCCTTTGAAATGGCCTTGTTCAGCGATGATGAAGATGGACTCTTATCCTACGAAAGTGCGAGGGCGATCGACACATTGGAGTCCTTTCTAAAAAAGGAACTTAATGTTGGTTTCATAGCTTCTCCCCTCACCCCCATCAAGATGGCCAATCAGGCTAAAAATGGAGGAAGGGTTGAATTCTATAAACTTCCATCGGAGGAAAAAGATTATAGGCGACTCAAACCGATCATTCGGCGTTTCAAAGCCTCAAAGATCAGCGAGAACGTGCTCACCGCGGATGGCAAAGAGGGGCGGCTTTCCTGCAAGATGGCAGATATAGGCGCTTATGCCATGAAAGCAAAAGAGAAAAAGCTCAAACTCTTTATTGAAAAAACTATCAATCCTGAAGTACTCAGAACGCGTCTCACTGGAACCGCCAATCTGCTGGATAAGAACAGTGAAAGTCTGGCATTTAATATGCTTTACGGCTTACTCATCGCCTTTATGGCAGTTGGAACCATCATGGGACTCGTTTATCGCTCATTCAAGTTCATGCTTATCTCCCTTGTTCCGAATGTACTTCCATTGATCCTGGTTGCAGCGGTGATGGGGTATTTTGGAATCGACTTGAATATCTCTACCTCCATTTACTTCACGATCGCATTTGGAATTGCTGTTGACGATACCATTCACTTTATGAGTAAACTCAGGCTTGAGATGCTCAAGAAGAAGCCTTTTCTTTTTGCCATTCGAAGAACCTTTCTTTCCACTGGAAAAGCTATCGTGGTGACCTCCATCATCCTTTGTAGTGGATTCATTGCATTGGTATTCTCCAGTTTTGCCAGCACATTTTATATTGGATTATTGGTAAGCCTGACCCTGCTTTTTGCGGTTTTAGCGGACCTCATTCTACTTCCGGCCATCCTGATCACCTTCCGAAAAGGTATCTGATATTACCGAATTCTAGCTGAAAGCTACCAAATTCTAGAAAGTCAGCCATCGACCCAACCTATAGCGGCAACCATTTAAGCATTGCCACGTCTATAAGTCAAACTCAAAACTTTTATTCTCAACCTTTCTCAATTCTCAACCCTTTGCTTGGAGATTAGAGGTCAGAGGCCAGAGGTCGGAGGCCAGGATCTAGGGGCCAGGGGCTAGGATCTAGCGTCTTGTGTCTAGTGTCTAGTGTCTAGCGTCTAATCCCTATTCCCTATATACCCAATCAATACTTCTCTACATTGGTACTCTGACCCATAATGTAGTTGGTCTTTTTGATCAGCTTTCCTTCTTTGTTGTATTCTTTCCAGTCTCCAGATTTTGCATAATCCATGATCTGCTCACTGTAAACAACAAAACCCTGTACTTTCTTTTGTCCGCTCTTGA
>CBFHWY010000142.1:0-2614 GCA_965659675.1 Salibacteraceae bacterium
AGTAATCTCTATATTAGCTATGACTCAAGGAAAAAGAATTGGATTAAAAGAATGACACACTTAAATGAACACTCCCTAAATAAATTGATTAAACAGCTTGCAGCTTGCAGCTTGAGGCTAGAGACTACTTCTTATACTCCTTCATCGCCTTCGTAGGCTCAATAATGGAGTAGCCATCCCAAAGCTCATCCCGGAATTGATCGACGTAGATCACCCGCATGTGTGAATCTGATTGAGTCGATTCAAAGGCCGATCTACTGATCTCCTTGCGCTTCAGCACCAGGATCTCTATGGAGCTTACTTCATTCACCGATACGTCCAGACGCGATCTGACCCGATCGAGTTCTTTGTCGAAGAGAAAGCGCTCTCTTTTCTTCAATAGATCCAATTTGCGGTCGAAACTGAAATTCATACCGGTCTTTTTACGAAAGTATTTCAGGCAATAGGCATCCCCCTGTTTCTCAAATATCACAGAAGCTTCAAAGGCGTTCTGGGTGTATCCTACGCCAAATAGTTGGATATCCATTCCCAGTTGATCAGGAGCATAGGAGAAGTCGGTTCGCAAGAGCGCATATGTGGAAGCAGAGATATAGAGTCTGCCTTTGAACTGGGCAGAATACCTGGGTTCAAAATCAACGATGAACACCTGCTCTCCATTGTAAAAACTGCCACCGATCAGGCTGTAATCATACTTCCCCGTTTTATGCAAAAACTCCCAGTCGTCGTCATCGCTCAGGTCGGCAAATTCAAGCTGAGATCGAATGCGCGATCTCAAATACTTGATCGACTGAATTTCTTCATCACCATCTTCGCCAGCAAGACTATCCTCCGTGAGTTCTATTTTCTGACTCAAAATTCCGGTCTTCAATTTCCAATACTCTTCCTTCTGCGTATTCTTTGCTAGATCCGTAAAGATCTTTTCGATGTCTTCGAGGTCGTTGAGCTCTTCCTGTTCAAGGGCCACCACCCTCTTGTCGCTCAGCTTTAACTTCCTCTCTTCATCCTCATAGCTTTCATGCGCAGTACCTAAAAAGTCGGTATACCATGTCGTGTATTCAGGGATCTTTTGCTCCAGCTCTTCGAAGAGCTTTTTATCGAGAATATCAATGCTACTCTTGCGATACCTAATGTTTAGTTTATCTAAGTGTTGATCATATCGCTCTCTCACAAAAAGCTCCATTTGGGAATGATGATCAGGATAGTTTTTAGCCTTGTTTTCAAGGACCTTCTTTACTACATCTTTTGCTTTGGGTGGATCACCATAAACAAAGAGTTCGCTGAGTCGCGTGAGTTTTTCTTTCATGCGAACAAGCGAATCAATTCTCAATTCAGCTAGACTCACATTCAATTCTGCATAACCGAGGTATTGGAAACGAATGCTATCCGAGGCTTTTAATGCATTTGTATTTAAGCTGAAAAAACCATCTTCATTTGAAATTGCCCCATCGCCAGTCGACAATACATATATGGAAGCGTAAGGCAGTGCTTTATTTTGCGTGTTGATGATCCTTCCTGTGAGTATTTCAGCTTTCTCGGTCTGGCTCATAGAGAGCCCCGGAAAAATGATCATTAGAAAAATAAATAGCTGCGCTTTCAATTGATGGCTTTATGCTGGAACGAATATAAGCCGAGGATGATTGTTTAGCACAAGAAAGTTTATAGCTGATATCCAGTTATTTGCAATTGATCGGACGATGCTGTATGTTTGAGTGAACCACAGTAAACCTCGAACCTATAGTCTGCAGGTCTGCTACACTAAACTTTAAATGATGAATTGATATTTAAAAGTCCTTAAACAGTATGTTGATTTTAGCGGAAGAGCCCGGCGAAAGGAGCTCTGGATGTTTGTCTTGTTCAATATCATTTTTGCCATGATCACCGCGGCGCTCGATAATGCGCTCGGCCTGGCTGATGAGTTAACGGGGATCGGTCCACTTTATCAGATCTATGCACTTGTTGTGTTGATTCCAGGGATCGCCGTACAGGTGCGTCGCTTACATGATGTAGGTAAGAGTGGCTGGATGATCCTGGTTGCTTTTATTCCCATCATTGGCTTCATCTGGTTACTGATCCTTTACATTAAAGATGGTCAGCCACAAGAAAATAAGTGGGGAATGAATCCCAAGTCGGCTGCAGAAATGTAAGTAAATCAGAACAAATATTCTATCGATGAAAGCAGGTCTGAGTACCTGCTTTTTTATTTCATACAACTGACTTACAACAATATAACAGCCAATTGTTAGTAAGTACAGATCTAGTCTATAGCGTCTCAGTTAAGCTTAACTTAACATTGATCAAACTTTAAAATCAGAAAACATGAAAACCAATCTATTTTTATTTGCGCTTATCGCGTCAATAGGATTATTCTCTTGCGAAACACCAGAGGAAAATCCAAATGAAGCCCAATTATATCCAGCCACGATCAGTGGAAAGGTTCAGGCAAACTATGATCTGAGGAACGACACGAACTTCACAACCAACCTTGAAAATGTTGGAGACGTTAAGGTCATAGCCATCATTGATGGTTCTGAGCTGGTTCATAATCCAGGCCCTTTCGACTATCCAGTTGCTCGTTACGAAACAGAAACAGCAAGTGATGGAACCTATTCTATCG
>CBFHWY010000143.1:0-2614 GCA_965659675.1 Salibacteraceae bacterium
GAAGACTTTCCAACCGGATACTTATCAACCATGCTTGGAAGGTTTTTATTTAATATTGGCGAAACACCCACACCGTCAGCCGCGTAAGCGCCCGACCCGTGAATTGCATCATAGTTCGTCTGATTCACTACATCAGCATTGAGAATCATCCACCTTCGAGGAATTGAAAGAGTCCCGTTGAATGTGTGGAATGTCTTCACTTCACCTACTGGAGAAACTGCATCAGACCCCATTTTGTCGTATGTGACGGCTTCGTCTGCTATCTTGGCAGTGGTGATGGCACTATCTGCAAGTTTCACGGTTGAAACTGACCCATCACTTAGCGCCTGAGAACCAATAGCTCTTGATTGACCCACTCTGACTTGAATGTCACCCGTTGCAAGAGCTGACGTGGTTGTCACTACTGTTCCGTTGACAGTGTATTCATTTGTGAAAAGGACCCTTGAATCACCTGAATCGGGTTTAAATACTATCGTACAGTTTTGAACAAGCTCAGGCTCAACCGTCACCAAGTCAAAAACAGTTGTCGCTCCGTCAGTCTCAAAATCAAAAACATTCTGGACACCAACCAGCGCAGCACTTGGCGCAACTACGTTGTCAACCGTGTCTATTGTATTATCGTCTGAATCCTTAATCACAAACTTATATGACTGGATTCCAAGAAATATTTGAGCAGCCCCCGCAGAATCTAAAATCACTGGGTTTGTGTTGGCCGTAAAAATAGAGTCTGAGTAAGTCGCAAGCGGAGTAGTGGTTCCAGCTTTATAAGAATAAATCTTTCCACCCGCCAAAGGGTTTCCGTTTGAATCAAAAAACTGAGTTCTCACCCAAGGTAAAACTTCAGCGCCCATGTGTTACCACCTCAAGCCAACCGGAAGCCGGGGCCGATGAAAAAGTCATTGTGTTTCCGCTTACCGAATAGGCGGATTTTTGCTGATAAGTCCCGTTTACAAAAGCCATTGTGTGATTTTCGTCCTTCGGCTCAACCGATAAAGTAAAAGCCACGTCAACTCCATCTGTCGTCAAATTGTCGACGATAACTTCTTGGCGATTGATTAAATCCCTGAAAAACAATTCCCAAGGCTTTGATAAAAGTCCACCCAAGAGTAGAGCATTTTTAAATGGCGGGACTAACTTAACACCCATTAAGACCGCCCCCTCTCGACATCGAGTTCAGCGCCGATAAAGGTAACTTTTGTTTTTGTACTCATTCGCACTCTATAAACACGGTCACGGCTTACGCCTAATCGTCTCCAGATAGCGCGCTTTCTAAATTCACCGACCTTACCAGCACTCACCCATTTCTCACTGGACCATGTGTGGCCGCCATCGTCGGACCAATCAAGCATGACTTGAGGGTCGCGGTCTGGATCAGTGTCGGCAACTTCATCAAGCCCCCGGCCTGATTCAATATCGACTTGCAATGATTTGTGTTTCACATTATCAAGCCCCGCCGATACATGGGGCGCGGTTCTCATTCTGATTATTTCGTCACCGTTATCGTCGTAGATATTTGTCGAAAGCTGGTAAACTTTCCCGTTTTCATAATCGCCGACTAAATGAATCCCGCCCTTAACAGTCGGAGCAAAGCCGTAAACATTTGCCCGATGCCTCACTAGGCTTCCACTGTCTAAAGCGGCTCTTTCGTGCCACATTCGAGTCGAAACGTCATAAACCCAAGTAGCTTCTGCGAAGTTCAAAACATAAAAGAAGTGACCGCCTTCTTGATAAGAATAAGCCACTGCATCTTCAGGAGCCGCATAACTATTGATTGCCAGTTCTACCGCGTGTGTGGAAATCCTTTGAGGCGTGTATCCTTGAGTTTGATAGACAATGCCCCGGCCCTCTTTGTTTCTACCAAGCCACATCATTGAACCTTGGAGAGTTACCGGAGAATATCTGGCAAAACACCCCTGCTCGATAAATCCACCCGATGCGCGAATGAAGGGCGCGTTTGTGTCGCCGCTTGCTTGCCATATTTCGATTGTGCGCTCACCAAACATCCACACATCACGATAGTTCGCGACGATGGCTAGAAGGTCATCTGGATCACCCTCAGCAGTAAAAAAGGACAATGGGTCAACGCCAGGAGTATCAAGGTCTGACACATAAAATTTACCTGTATAAAGCTTGTTATATATGCGGTATCCATCGACAATCGCCACATGAGAGCCGCCGTAATTGTTAGAATATGGATCAAGAACAAAAGCGCCCTTGTAAGTAGCAGTTGAAAAGTCTTGAAATGTTTCAGTAATTGTCCCTGAGTTGTTATATCTGCGCCACAAATACTCTTCATCTCCACCGACAAAGACCACCAACTCTTCAGAGAATGGAGAGCCTGAGACCATTTCTTCAGTTCCTACACTTGAAGTCGCGGTTACTACTGAATTATTGACGTTCATTGCACCAACCGAAGCAGAAGACCATGTGTCTGTGACTGAATCATAAGAGACTTTGTAAAGTGTCGCCCCGCTCACCACGAGAATAATTCCCGAAGGCGTGACGTGAATACACTGGATCGGCCCGGCCCCAATATCGACAATCTCAACAAGACCCGGCGTCCCAGCTAAAGAGAAAACTTCCCCTTCTTTGCCAGCTCCCGACTCGTTCACTT
>CBFHWY010000144.1:0-2577 GCA_965659675.1 Salibacteraceae bacterium
ATCTCGTGGGTTGTACCCCTGGCCGCTGGCCTGAACATTCTCCTGGATTATCTCCTGATCTTCGGAATTGGACCTTTTCCTGAGATGGGCATACAGGGAGCCGCCCTGGCTTCAGTGATCAGTGAGGCCATCGGAGCCATACTGCTTGTTGTCATCGCCATCATTTCCTTCAGAAGATCTGAGATCAAGCTATTCGAGAGATTCGATGTGCATTTAAGTCATCTTAAAGCCATTCTTCATCTCTCGGCTCCCCTACTCCTTCAGAATTTCATTACACTCGGTGCATGGTTCGTATTCTTTAGCTTGATAGAACAACTCGGCGAAAATGAATTGGCTGTTTCCCATATCCTCAGAAGTATATACGGCCTTCTTATGTTGCCCGCATTTGCTTTAGGGGATGCTGTGAACTCGCTGGTGAGCAATTTGATCGGAGCTAAAAAGGAATCAGAGGTTTTTCCACTCATTGGAAAAGGCATACTCATCGGCTTTGGATTTAATCTAATTGTTGCGGCAATCAATATTGGCTTTGAAGATCAAATCCTTGGTGCTTTTACAGACGACACATCCATTCTAGGCGTCCGTGGTAACAGCTTTTTGATCATAAACATGGCCCTGTTCGTGCTTACTCTGGCTATGATCCTATTCAGATCCCTTACCGGTACTGGCCGAACGAGAATTAGTCTTGTGCTGGAAGTCGTGAGCGTATTCATATACCTCTCCTACGCCTTTTGGGTGGTGCAAAGTCCTTATTCATCACTTGAATTGATCTGGGCTTCTGAGTTTGTCTATTTTGGATTTATTGCGCTCTTTTCCTTTCTCTTTTTGCGCTTTGGGTCCTGGAAGAATCGGGCTATCTAACTGATAACTTGACATTTTCGATTTTTTTATTGTAAATTGCCGATTAACAATAAGCTCCCTCTAACCCTAAACTAAAGCATCATGGAGGAACATTACTGGAATGAGGTTTGGACAGACCTCAAGATAGAAGGCTTTCAACCAAATACGCGATATGAGATCTCCAATTATGGCAGGATCAAAAGCTATGCTTACGACAAGGAACGTGGTCGCATTAAAAAACACTACCTGATCAAGGGTTATCCGTCAGTAACCTTTAAGATTCACAAGGGTCCCTCCTTCACCCGATATGTCCACAAATTAGTTGCTCAACACTTTCTACCAGAACCGAGTAAGGATCAGAAATATGTGATCCATAAAGACTACAACAAGCTCAACAATTACATGGGAAACTTAAAGTGGGCGAATAAGAAGGAGAAAGAAGATCATCAATTCAGTGGCCCTAACTTTAAGCCAGTTCAGGGACAACGTCATTATTCAAAACTCTCCGAAACTGAGGTGATCCGGATCAAAAAGATCATCAACAATCCCAATCGCAAGACGCGCATGAAGATCATTGCGAAACAGTTTGGCATCAGCGAAATGCAGCTATATCGCATCAAACGTGGCGAGAATTGGGCGGATGTGGAAGTATAGGGTTTAGGAGTTAGAGGTTAGAGGTTAGAGGTTAGAGGTTAGAGGTTAGAGGTTAGAGGTTATGTACGTGCCTGATATAGGTTGACCACTTTTAAATAAGTGAGTCTATGAAATCAAAATTGCGTTCGATACAAAAACAACGGCGCTACAGCAAGTCATTTAAGCTATCGGTAGTGGCGGATTTTGAGTCTGGCAAATACAGTGTCAGTCAATTAGAGCGTCTCCATGGCTTGTGTAATCAAACGATTTACAACTGGATTTATAAATACTCTACTTTTAACGAGCAAGGGTATCGTGTTGTGGAGAAGAAATCAAGTAGTGAAGACAAGGTTAAAGATTTAGAGCGTCGTATTAAGGAGCTCGAAGCGGCATTGGGTCGCAAACTAATCAAGCTTGACTATTTAGAGACCATGTTAGAAGTAGCTAAGGATGAGCTAAACTTCGACATTAAAAAAAACTTCGGTACCCGACCCTCCAAAGGTTCCGCCAAGGCAGACAAAAAATGAGTTACTCCTTGAATGCACTCTACCGAGTGGTTGGGGTGAGTAAACAAGCCGTGCATCAATATGAGCAGCGGGAAGAGATCTTCCAAAGACGGATGTTGCAGCTATTGATAGAAGCTGATGAGTTAAGGCAAGAGCATCCAGATTGTGGGCTTAGAAAGATGTATCATAGCCTCAATCCAGACTTCATTGGTCGAGATCGTTTTGAGCAAGTTATGTTGGACTTGGGCTATCGTTTAAAGCGAAAGAAAAACTATCACAGGACAACCATTGCTTCAGCCCGGTACTTTCCTAACTTGATACAGGGTCTGGTCATAGATGGAGTTAGCCAGGTATGGCAAAGTGATATTACCTATATCCCTATTGCCGACAGGCACTACTATGCCACTTTTATTATTGATGTCTACACCAAAAAGATCGTAGGCTATCATGTAACGGATCATATGCGTGCCACTGCAAATGTTAAAGCTTTAAAGATGGCACTCAAAGATCATCCTGCACCAAGGATCCATCACTCTGATCGGGGAAGTCAATATACCTATGGAGAGTATTTAAAGCTTTTAAAAGAAAGTGGCTCTAGGAT
>CBFHWY010000145.1:0-2526 GCA_965659675.1 Salibacteraceae bacterium
TTAGTGTCTACAGCATGTAAAATATCTTTGACAAGATCTTTCAGAGTAAAATATAAATAGTCGAAATTCAGTTGATTATCTTCAACGATAAGAATCATTTTTTCTTTCATTAAACTCTTTATTTCCGTTGGGTGATTCAATGATTGACTTTTTGTAACCGGTGTTACAGGCGCGGTAAACTCAAAAACAGATCCTTTTTTACTGCTTGATTTAAGGATTAAGTCTCCTTCAATCTGTTGGCTGAACTTTCTCGAAAGGTAGAGTCCTAAGCCAACCCCTTTTTTGAGTCCATTATTCTCAATTTGGATGAACTTTTTGAAAATTTCATTTTGTTTTGACCTAGGTATGCCTCCTCCAGTATCGCTAACTGTAATAGTTAGTTTGTCGTTCTTTTGAAGAACCATTAAAGAAACGGAGCCTTTCTGTGTATATTTCAAAGAATTACTCAACAAGTTTATTGTTACCTGTCTTATGACTCTCTTATCCGAATAGATTATTCTGCTGTCGTAACTTGACTCCAAATAAAAGGATATTCCTTTATTCTCATAATCTGCTTTGAATGCCTGATAAATCAGCCTGATTTCTGAAGAAAGATTAAATTCTTCAGATTTAGAGTCAAATTCTCCTGACTCGAGTTTCGAAAAGTCAAGAATGTCTGAAAGTAAATCATTTAAATGGTCCCCAGCAAATAAGATGTTTTTAAGAAATTCCTTTTGTTTTTTGGATAGATTAGAATCGTTGAGTAAATGAGACATTCCGATAATGGCATTAAGCGGAGTGCGAATTTCATGACTCATTTGTGCTAGAAAGAGCCTTTCGCTTTCGCGCGATTCATCTGCTTGCTTTCTGGCCAGGTCGAGTTCACTGATCATCTTTTTTTGCTCTGAGATATCCATGTGTATCCCAAGCGAGCCAATGACCTTTGATTCATCGTCGTGAATAGGCGCTCCAGAGATCATCACCCATACCTTGCTTCCATCTTTTTTATTGATTTGAACTTCATACACATCCGCATGGCCGTGCTTTCTTCTTTCGTCTTGCTCCTCTAGAATTTTTGTATTGGCTTCATCCAGTAAAACATCATTCGCGATCTGCCCCATAAGCTCATCCTGACTGAAGCCTGTTAACTCACAGAAGGAGTGAAATACCTTGGTGATACGGCCATCGAGATCTACCTCAAGAAGTCCGAGTTTCATGTTTTCCAGTACACCTCTATACTTTTCTTCAGAAGCTTTTAGGCGAGTTTCTGCCAGCTTTCTTTCAGTAATGTCACGCGCTACTGCCTGAACACCAGCAAACTTTTCATCTGCATACAAGAGTTGTACATTCTGGCCGATCCATATTTCCTTTTGGTCTTTTGTTAAGGCAGGAAATTCATAATATGATCTAATGATCGATTCCTGAATACAGTTTCTATAAAATTTCCGAATCTCAGATTGAAAATCCTTTCGAACCAGATTGAGGTATTTCATTGACAACAATTCCTTCTCACTATAACCAAAGAGTTGTGAAGCAATGGGGTTAGTATAAGTGAAAAAGCCTTTATTGTCGCAGCGATAAATGATATCACCTGCTTCTTCTATAATTTGCTGATGCGCTTGTTTTTGCGCATTTAACTCTGCCGTTCGCTGTTCAACTTCGGTCTCCAGGTGTTTGCTGCGCTGTTTGAGCTGTTCGTTGGCACGATATAGCTCCATACTCTTGTCCTCTAAGATAGCTTCGGCCTGCTTTCTGGACGCTCTCTCCCGTTTGAGGGCTTTTAATAATTCTTCAGCGGTCATTAGAGTCCTCTTCTTACAAGGATTTTGGCTACCTGTACTGGTTCTTTTTGAAGCTCGGTCACTTCAACTTGCAGTAGTTCGTTAAAATGATTGCCCGCACCCAGTATCAGTGCGTGAGCGAAACTAGCTAATCCGCGCCCAGAAGTATAGGTCATGAGAAGTTCGTTTTCACTGATACGCTCATGTTCAAAGCTTGGTAGCTCAGCGTCAGGATATAGCTTCTGAACCTCGATATGAATGAAACTCTCAAGTTGCTCAAGAAGCTCGAAACTATCTTTGATATTTTCAAAGAGCTGCGGGTAGTGTTTTGTGAATTTCTGAAACAGATAATTTCCGTAGACCATGATAAGGTCTGCAATTGAAACACCGGTTTCTTTGCTCAGTAGATCCAGATGTGCATATAACTCCTTGTAATCATAGGTTCTAACCCTGGTGTAAACTCCTTTGGATCCCAGCTCAGAATTGTCAGCAAGCAAGTTAACAGTTTCTAAACCATATTTCTCTTCGACGAGCTCGAAGAATTCCGTGAAAACGATTCCTTTCATTATGTTCTTTGAACGAGCGAAATTTAGGAAAGATAAGGCAGGATCAGAAATTATCGATTAAATGTATAGAATATTCGGTGGAGTTGACATGATTATATGTGAACTGAAGTACGACTAGGAAAACTAAAGAAACGGGCTTTCAAAGTCCTGAAATCCTGGAAATCCCTTATCCCGTTCTGAATTGGAAACCTTTTTAAAAG
>CBFHWY010000146.1:0-2489 GCA_965659675.1 Salibacteraceae bacterium
GCTCTCAGCCTGTGTTGATGCAAGAGAGTCGGTGCAGTCTGCTCCCCGGCAGTATATTGATTTATCGCGTGTAACTGTGAATTGCCAAGCCAGACGATAAGGCGTTGACCCGCACTTGCCGCTCTTCGCCCATTGGTAATACACGGCTCAAGGTCATCAAAGTCATGGCAATGAATAACACGGCCCTCTATGACTCCCTCAACGGAAACAGTGCCCTTTCCGAGAGCGAGTTCCTCCGCGGAAATGGGCCCTTTCTGGTACCCCTGCGCCGCCGCAAGAATAAATATGGCGAGCAAGCAACACAACACAACCCTAATTGCGTCTGCTTTCTCGGTCATAATCCCCTTCCACTCCCTTTAAGGGCTCGGAAGTATGCTGAGGTTAACCCTAGTCCCGTTTCCACACTGACAGTCGGCACCCAACCTAATGCCAGCTGTGCGTTTTTAATATCCGGCTTTCTCTGCCGTGGATCATCCTCGGGGAGCTTTTTATAGATGATATTTGAATCGGAACCCGTGAGCTTCAAAATTAGCTCGGCGAGCTCGTTCATGCTGTACTCTTCTGGGTTACCTAAATTCATCGGTCCTCGTACTTCGTTCCCTGAATTCATCAGCGCCACTAAGCCATCGACCATGTCGGAAACATAGCAAAACGAGCGAGTCTGATTTCCATCTCCGTAAATTGTTATGTCCTCGCCATTAAGTGCTTGAACAATGAAATTCGATACCACACGACCATCATCCGGCAGCATTTTTGGACCGTAGGTGTTGAATATCCTCGCTACCTTTATATCAACATCAAACTGACGGCAATAATCAAAAAAAAGCGCTTCCGCGCACCTTTTCCCCTCGTCGTAACAAGATCTGACTCCGATCGGGTTGACTCTTCCCCAATACGTCTCGGCTTGAGGGTGAACATCAGGGTCTCCATACACCTCGCTTGTAGATGCCTGTAGTACTCTTGCATTATATTTTTTCGCCACCTCCAAAACATTTAAGCTGCCGATTACACATGTTTTAGTAGTTTTTATGGGCTCCAATTGATAGTGTGCCGGCGAGGCGGGGCACGCAAGGTTGTAAATTTGATCTACTTCGATGTCGAATTCATCTGTGATATCGTGGCTCAGAAGTTGGAAAGAGTCGTTCCCTTCAAGATGAGAGATGTTTTCCTCTTTTCCTGTATAGAAGTTATCTAGACAAAGTACAAAGTCACCCTTACTCAACAAACGTTCACACAAATGAGAACCAAGAAATCCAGCGCCACCAGTCACCAACACTTTTTTTTGCTCTTTAAACTCTTTAGCTTCCACCATTATCGTCTCCAGCTGAGCGGCCAAATCACTCCTCAGAAATTTGTAATTCGTAAACCTTTGCGCGGACTTGCTGTATGTAAGCAGCCCGCACTCGACAGGCTACCAGTCCTCTTTTTCCCTCGAGAAAGCCCAGGCGAAAGAAGAAATGATAGACGAACCAGATCCACGACTCGAGAGGAAGTCTTAGTACGATTTTTTTAAACCACCTCCTCTGCTCCTGACTATTCCCAAATAGTTTTGGAGTTACGGTGGAAGCACCGTAACTCCCAAAAGTCAAAAAGTTATGTCGTAACTTCGCTTCCCATGTTGAATATTTATTATGGCGATCAATATATGCCTCCAAATCCTTAAAATCATGGTGTACAACCGAATTTTTCAGGCGGGAAACTGAGCCGGTGACTATCAATCTCTCGTGAATTTCCATATCTAGTCCTACAGCGACGTCCTCGATTAACTCCTCAAATTTCGCCGATCCTCTTTTGAACAACATCACGGCAGCAAACGAAAAGCCACCATATTTCATTTCCTTGCCCATGAAATGAAAGCCCTTTTCAATTAGGTACGCGTCCGCACCCTTCGTTCCGCCTGCAAAAATGAGGCTTTCGATTTCTGATGCAAGATCAAGCGTAATCACTTCATCGGCATCTAACAACATTACCCATGGAGTTCTTATCTCCAAAGTGTCCAGCGCCCACTGCCGCTTTTTTGGATATCCTCCTTTGTAGGAAAATTGGATTAACTCCGCACCAGCTGATAGCGCTATTTCTTGAGTGCCGTCAGTACTGTTTGAATCAATGACTACTGTCCGCTCCATCATGGTCAAAGCATCGAGGCATTTCGGCAGATTCAACTTTTCGTTTTTTACAGCAATAAGTACGGTTACCGGCAACCGGCCTGAACTCTCTAGATTCATATTTTTTATTTTCCTTACCGCTAGCGGTCACTTGATTACATAGGGTGGTCAATACTGGCGTTCCCGGGTGCACTCTTGCTCGACTGACATGTGCCTGTCGTTGTTACTCAATCGCGATTTTAGATAATCACCGAATTTTTTGAGGAGACGCCGCCGCTAGAGCCTTTCAAGCAGGCTGGTTGAATTATGGTCACTGCTGTTTAAAGGAGTTCTCTCCCCTTTGTGAAGTTTCTTGGCTTTGTAACTGGGCCAGTCATTCGTTGA
>CBFHWY010000147.1:0-2355 GCA_965659675.1 Salibacteraceae bacterium
GACTGAAGCCTCTCGGCTAACTTATCAGCCCCAGGCCAATCCATGCTTTGCGCTAAGATGTCGCCCATAACTTGAGCAGCCGCAGGATACACTCGAATAAATTCAAGCATATGCTCAGCCGCTTCTTGGCGTTTGGTCGCGTAACTCGGACCAGTCGAACACATGACATCATATTGGCCATGACTAAAATTGACCTGTTTTCCATCCTCAAGAACTTCATTGATTTTGATGATTTCTTCTTTTCCATCTTCCCCAATCGTTCTAACGGCTCTTGCCGTGTCGTAAAAATGAGGAATCACATCAACTAAAATGCGTCCACCGTGACCGATTGAGCGAGACAGGTTGTCAACGTAATGAAAGTTTGAAGTCTGTCCTTGAGCTTTTCTTTCACGAATGGCCCGGCCTGAAACTTCATTGGATTGCATCCCAAGAGAGGCATCATACTGCCCAATAGTCGACTTAATATCATCGTTTGCAAAAAGCCCGGCTTGAGTGATCGAGGAAACATCAACCGTTGAAAAGTTTCTTTGTGGCGGCGGAGCAAGTTGGCCATTTGCTAACGTAGTTGGCTTATATTCAAGATACGGATAGTTTTTGACATGGGCTGACTCCCATTTTTTTCTGTGACCTGAAAACTGTCCTTCTGCACCGATGTAAGGCGACTTAGGCGCAAGCGTAATAACTTCGGCCTCTTGTGACTTCCAATAGTTATACATTCGCTGAGGGTCTTTGGCTTGCCTAACAACCCCTTGAAAGTTTCTGCGCCCATCTTCTTCAAAGTATTCTTCTCCGTGAATTGGAACAATCGGAATAAATCGCCCTGGCCATGTGGTTTCTTCCAAAACCTCTAGAGCGTTTAGCTTGTAGTGTTTAATAATGATCTTATTTGTCTTGCGACTTGGAAGCTCTTTGAGTTCGTCTTCTTCAAGGCCTTCTAAAATCTTGTCATTCTTATCAACTACCGACCCGTCAGGAAGCTTATAGATTGTTGTCGGCTCATACTCTTTTTCGTAATATTCGACGATTCTGCACGAATCACCGTCAACCCAGCCCAAATGATCTTTTGACAAAGAACTCCAGTCAGCGTGTTTTGAAAGCTCAGTTTCGCCAAACTCTTGCTCAAAGTCCTCTTTGGACATCATTTCTTCAACAAAACCCCAATTGGCGTCGCTTCCATCAGGCTCTTGATAGTATGGGTCTATTCTTACAGTGCGAGGGTCTTTGATTGCCTTGATGAAAAGGTCTTGTTCGAAACTCATCGGGTGACAGTAATCACTGACAATCCGAAAATATCCCCGGCCAGATTTAGCCGCAAACTCAAAACCAGTGTCGTAAGCTACATCAGCATTTGAAGCGTGTTGAATGTGGCGAATCAATCCCTGATAAACTTCAGCCGTGAACTTGTCGGCGTTGTCATCTACTCCAGACACTTTTATTGATGGCCTGTTTTGTCTTTGGTCGTTCGTGATTTGGTGGACGTGCTGAGGAAGCTTATTGATTGTAAGCATCGGCCTTTTGTCATCGCTTCGGCTTTGCTTGATGGCCGCTGGCCACTGATCCCCATTCAGGAATCTTTCATCTTCTAGCGCGCTCTCATTGATGTGAGCTTCCGTTTGTTCATGAAACGAAAACCGATCAAGAGCGCGGGCTATTACTTCATCATTTTTTGACTTTGCTTTTTCTTCAGACGCCACTCATTAATTTTATAAGCGGCATTATTTTACTTTAAATTTAATATGATTTTACTTTTTAAACTCCACCAACTGAGCGCGGCCAACTTTCTTCATCTAGTTGAATGTCGGGCCTGTCTTCCTTCATCCCTCTTTCAATGAATGAATATTCACCCTGAAAAATCAGCAAAACTTTCCCTTTTTTGTGGGGAATCACATTCAAGGGCTTCAATAAATAGTTTGGGTTGCTCATTGTTTTCAAAACATAGGGCAAGGTTTCTGCGTCCATTATCCAAGCTCTCATTTTAAAGCTCCTGAAGCGTCTTAAGCGTGTTTTTCATTTTCTTCACAGCACCCTTAACACCGCTCACGCCCTTTTTAGCCTTCTCAGCTATGTGAAGCTCTTCAAAGTCGATTTTGTATTGTTCATTGGCAAGCTTACTGCATTTCAACATGAACTTAGACTGACACTTCAGACAGTGAAGCTTCGTGACAGTCGGTCTCAATCTGTTTGGCTTTTGCATCATGGCTTTAATCGGTTCGCCACATGGACACTTTGTCTCAATCTCTTGTTTTTTCATTTCGCCCCCTATCCCATCCAGCTATATTCGCCGGAATAATCTTCATCGTGTCTTTTCTCTTCCTGTTTGGCTGGAAACATCGCACCCAAGGCCGGGTCTAAAAT
>CBFHWY010000148.1:0-2327 GCA_965659675.1 Salibacteraceae bacterium
TCCAGGAACAACATTCACTATGAAGGAAGCATAGATGAAGTAAGGATCTGGAGCCTTGCCAGGAATCTAGCGCAACTGCAGGCAAATAAGGACATCTGTCTATCGGGAACTGAAACTGGATTAGAAGCCTATTACAAATTTGAGGATGGCGCGGGCAGCACAAATCTGACGGATCATTCCAACAACGGAAGAACGGGAACCTTATTTAACATGAATACCAGCAGCGCCTGGATCAATACAGGACCGGGCATTTTATGTTCTTGTGGAGAGTCTGATAGAGATACTGTGATAGCAAGTGTAGAGATCGTACCGAGAGTAGATCTGGGGGCAGATACCTGTGTAAACGACTCACTTGTATTAGATGCTGGAACTGGTTTTAGTGCTTACAGCTGGCAAGATGGGTCAAGCAATCAAACACTCACGGCAACAACGTCCAGGATATATTCCGTATCCGTAGATAGCGCAGGAACCAATTGCAGCGGGAGCGATACCATCATTGTGAGTGTGGGAATTGCTGCCTCTCCTCAGCTTATTGATAGTACACGTTGTGGAAATGGCATAGTTGAGCTGATTGCTGCAGGAACAGGTCAAATGAGATGGTACGATCAGGATACAGGGGGAACCCTACTCGGGGTTGGAGACACTTTAAGTGTTGGGCCCTTAAGCTCCGATTCCGTGTTTTATGTTTCTGCGCAGTTGGGTTCAACTGATGGACTTGATTTTGATGGAAGCAATGATTATGTGGCGATCCAAAACTTCAACTACAATGGCAACACCTTTGGAGAAATGACTGTTGAAGCCTGGTTGCGCACTTCTGACGGAACAGACCAGATCATTGCCTCATACGATAGAAATGAATATTGGCGTTTGGAGATCAATGGCGCTGGGGCTGGAACTGGACAGGTTGGCTTCGACATTCTCACTAATTCTGGTCAACTTGATTTTGGAGGAAGTACGCGTGTGGATGACGGAAACTGGCATCACGTTGCTGCTGTTTATGATAGCGGTGCTGTAAGGATCTATGTAGATGGAAACCTGGATGCAAGTACTACCCGAGGAACTCGATTTGGAAGCGGAACAACACGCTTTGGCTACATTGGTGTAGGTTCTGAATCTCCCACATTTGATGGCGCAAAAGGCCCTACTGCCTACTTTAATGGTGACATCGATGAATTTAGACTCTGGAATGTTGCAAGAACCCAGACTCAAATTCAAGATGCCCTCGATTCCTGCCTAAGCGGAAGCGAAACTGGTCTACAGATCTATCATCGAATGAGTCAGGGCGCCGGAAATACATTGAGCGATTTTGCAGGATCAAATACTGGCGATATCAATGGTGCCCAATGGATCATTGATGCTCCTTCATTTAATTGTTCTGCTTGCAGTGAAAGTGCTAGAATACCAGTGACTGCAACCATCAACAGTAATATTGATAGTATCAATTTTGAGATTTCCTGTCCAGGAGCAAGTGGTACAGTGGTTTACCTTGAAAGTTTTGGCGGAAGTGGCGCATATGACTATAGTGATCTAAGTGGAGCCCTCACCTACTCTGGTAGTTTTGATACCGGAACAACAGAACGAGTTCTGCCGAATGGTGGTAATTTTAAGCTGGTGTCTCAGGATGAGAATGAATGCCTCGATACCATTCTCAATGTGATCACTACCCCATTCCCGGCAAATTCCATAGCGAGCTCGGGTACCAATAAAAGCTGTTTAGTTCCTGCTAGAAATGATTATTACTATTTCACTGGGGCTTCTAATGAGATCATTTTAGCCGTGAATCCTCAGGGTAATGATCTTGGAGAGGTAACTGCGCAGGTGAATACCCGACCAACAGCCCAGATATTCAGTGACAATGCTTATTTGGGCCGTTCCTTTGAGCTAAGTGCTCAGAATGCGCCTGTTACGAATGTTGATGTGAAACTTTACTACACCATCGGCGAGTTCTTCAGCCTGGTGGATAGCGCAAATGCTACTCCGTTTTCAGAAGATGATCTTTCAACAATTGCTGATCTCGGAGTCACGAAATACAACGGACCAGCGGAGGATAGTATATACGACCCTAGCTTGGCTACTTCCTTAAACTACATAAGTCAGTCAGGGAGCGGACTCGAATTCGGTTCAAATTTTGTCGAGTTTTCGACTAATTCCTTTTCCGAGTTTTGGATCCATGCATCTCAATCTGGTAGCCCTTTGGCTGTTGAATTAATTGACTTCAGGGCTGAACAGATAGCAGAGAAGATCAGACTCAACTGGATCGTGAGTTCATCCCATCAAAGTGATTTCATTGTCGAACGCTTGAATCTCGAAACAGAGCGCTTTGAGTA
>CBFHWY010000149.1:0-2300 GCA_965659675.1 Salibacteraceae bacterium
CTCTTTTGTGGGGAGCGCCGACACCTGCAGCCGGAAGTATAAACGGTTGTACTTCGTACCCTTCAAGCTCCAAGTCAGCTTGCACCTCCTCGAATACCAGTCCCCCGTTCCAATTAGTAAGGCCGAGAACGTTTTCGCCCACGACCCAACGTGGCTGAATCTCTCGAATTGCTCTAAGCATTTCGGGCCATAAATGGCGTTCGTCCTCTTTTCCTTTTCGCTTTCCTGCGCTTGAGTATGGTTGGCACGGGAATCCACCTGTAAGGATGTCGATTTTTCCTCTGTGAATAGAGAAATCTGTTTTGGTGATGTCTTCATAAGATATTGCTTTAGGCCAGTAGTACTTTAAAACGTTTTTTCCAAACTCATTCCATTCGCAATGAAATACATTCTCCCATCCCATCCATTCAGCCGCAAGGTCAAATCCACCTATTCCGCTAAACAATGATCCGTGAGTTAGTTTGCCGCTTGTGGCAGCATCTTGGCCATCGCTCAAAAAAATATTATTACTACTGTCGTTTTCCATTCCGTTCTGATTTGGGGTAAAATAGTCCTTGTTTAGTCTTTTTCAGGGTGATCAGGCATCGGGTTAAATGTGTGTTGTAGGTTTTTGCCTGGATGAAACCTCACCTCATTGAACAGTGGTCTGTCTTTGTGATTGAAGTTATCCCAAAGAACACCAACAACAGCATTGCCATCAGACTTTACTGTTCCTCTTTGGTTTTCCTTTAGGCCAACTTCTTTGTCAAATTTGTTTAGAGTTCTAAGAATTACTCTTTGGTTTTCCTTGAATTGATAGCTCATATCTTATTCGTTTAGTTTAAAATCTCCATCAAAGTCTTTATGTGTATTTGAGATTGAATGGTTGTAATTGACGGGTAAATCAAATTCCGACTGAACATAGGAACCTTGTACGGGATCGCTATAAATCGAGAAGTGGTGGTCTTCGTAGTATCGATTGGATTGCCAATCAAAGAACAAGCTAAACCTACCCCGCTTACCTATTCCCTTTGGCCTTGATTTCCATACTACAATCTCTGCTTCATTCTCCATGTACTCATGGCTGTCATGCTTAGAGTACATTCCCGGGGAAGGGCGGTAAACGTTTATGATTTGATGACCCTGACGGAAAGGATTTTGACCTCCGGCCATTTCCCTTGGGTGAGGTTCGGGGAAGTACATTTGCCCTGTGTCTTTGTCCTTCTGAGGGATCTGAGAGGTAACGTGGTATACTAAGAAATTGTGTCGCTTATTCGCTTTAGCATCATCGTTCACAGCACGATTCACATGCTTGATAAACTTATCTAATCTTGGTTCGTTTGAATCGTCAAGCTCAGTTACGGGGTCAATGTAAATGCCATCGATATGAATCCCTTCTACCTCTTCAATGTATTTGGTTTCACTAAGAATGTAATCCACATCTACAACCGCTTGGTCCCCTTTAAACAACGGGTCAATCACATAGAAATGCTTCTTAAAGAACTCTTTCGCGGCTTCCTTTTCATGAGCCTTCATGCGTAGGGATTTGTCTTGGTGGGAGAATAGCTTCCCGATGTATGTTGAGGCCACCTGCGCTAAGATGTCTTGCGGTTCACCTGATTCAATTGAGTAGACGGCAAACATCCATCCGTATTTCTCAGCGAGATAAACCATTTCGCTAAAGGAGAACTCAGTCTTACCACTAGTGGGTGCTGCATAAATGTAGGTCGTGTACCCTATTCGGTAGGAGATAAATTGTTTTGCGATATTGAATCGCGTTTCCATACCCTTGGGGTTACCCTCTTTGTATAACTTATTTGCAAGCTCCTCATACTCTTCGAATGGAACATACCCTCTTATGGTATTACTCTTGGTAGAAGATGAATCTGAGGGCGCCTGAGTGGTCGCTATGAGTTCGCTAGGGCTGTAGTTGTCATCCTTATCGCCATAACCTTGCTTGTAAAGATCTTTTGCAGCCTCGGTATAACTACCACCATAATTTAGAATGGTATTAACAGCATAGGGTAGGTATGGTGTCTCCTGCTCAAAAGCTGTAGAAGAGCTGAAGATGTACGTTCTCTTAGTGTCGTGATAGATGTATCCACTATGATCAGATTTGGCACCAGGGCGCTTTATTTGAGTTTTAGAACGCATGTCCCGAACAATGGTCCAACCTGCTTTCATGAATAGGTTTTTAATATCCTGAATAGTGGCCTTCTCGTTGTAGTCATCGAAAGCTGTCTTGCGACTACCTCCGAATGCGGTATGTGCATTGTTCTGAACCGAATCCTTCTCCTCGTACTCGTTAAACATTCGAGCTA
>CBFHWY010000150.1:0-2119 GCA_965659675.1 Salibacteraceae bacterium
TGCCCATCGTATAGGTATACGTTTTCGGGTTTTGACTGAGGATTTTTCTGCTGTTCGCTCATCGAGTTTCACCTGATTTCTTAATATCGTTTGTGATCTTCTTCACAAGATCAGTGTTGGCACTAGCCACACCTTCTAGCCTGTTGATGTTTTGAATCTGACTTAAAGGATAAGAAGTTACATTCACCTGGTCGTTTTGATTACCACCAAGCACAAGAACCTCTTCAGGATTATCAGGGTTTACACCCACAAAGAATCCTACGTGGAAACCTTCCTCGCCTCTCTTAACAACAAGGTCACCTGCCTGCGCTTTATCAAGCTCATCAGGTCCATTTCCTTTCTTAAATACAGACTTTCCAAGTTTAGCATATTCTTTGGCGCGCACTCTGTCATAACCACCCTTAAGGGTACCTTCAACATCAACTCCCATTTCTTTAAGGACGTTGTTAGCAAAGGCTGCACACCATGCTCTTTCTGTAACAAGCTGACCGGTGGTAAGCTTTGTTTTTGATTTTCCTTTGAGGGAATCTTTCGGTGCAGTAATTGCACTTTCGAAGAACCCTGCAATGGTCTCCTGCTGCTCAGGATTATTCTCATCTAATCCGATATACTTAGAAGCTACCTCAATTGGGTTTGTAGCAATTTCAGGTTCTTTATCAAGCACATCTACTGCCACCTCTTCCTGAGGGGTCTTATTGGCTTTAGCTTCAATAGATTCCTTAGTCTTAGCCACCGCTTCCTCAGGAACAGTAACCGTATTCACACTCTGACCTTCGGGAACCTCTACCTCAGCATCTACCTCAGCAGGCGCTTCTTGAGCAGGTGTATTTTGAGCTGTACCATCCTGAGCAGGATTAGCGTTAGGCTGATTTGGTTGATCACCCACTGGGTCTGCATTTCCGCTTTGACCGGTAGTCTCTTGCTCCAAATCAGGAAGCTTTGGAGCCCGTCCTTCATTGATTATTTTTTCACGATCCTCAGGGGTTGAAGCAGGTGTTTGTTCTTCACTGCCAGGGGCACCTTTTACCTCTTCAGTTTTTTCAGAAACACGCTTACTTGGTCTACGGCCGCGGTTCTCTTTTACGATAATATCAAACAAATCTTTTTTATCGTAACCAACTTCAGGCTTTCCTCTGCGTGACAACGATGCATTAATAGCTGCAACCTGCTCTTCGTTAAGAGGAATTCTGTCTTGATATTGACCGCTGCGTAAAGCTACTATTTTTTCCTCTTTAGTAACCTTATCAGGGTCACCTTCAAACATAGACCATACATCAGATTTAGTAAACCCTGCTGCATAGAAATTACCATCTTCGTCAGCGTACACACGCTCCACTAGTAATCCATCACCACCAATAACAACATCAATGTCATCGACACTCATACCGACGAGACCCTCCTCGTAAACAGCTTCATCTTCAATAGGAGCGACACCAAGGTTTTTAGTGTTACCTAAATTAGAACCACCACCGGTACCACCATCACCAATCTTAAGACCAACATAGTTCTCAGCTTCGGTCATAAATATCTCCTTAGCCTCAGCTTCACGCTTCTTAAGCTGCGCTGCCAACTCGGGGTCATTCTTAGATTTATCGTAAAGAGTCTTAAGCTCATTACGGCTAATATTAGAACCCGCCTGCTTATAAGCTAGAATCATGTGGTCTTGGAAAAGTTCACCACCCAATTGCTTTTCGAGGTCATAAGCATCAGCAGCAGCTTGACGGTTAAATGTTTTGGATTTATCCGCTGCGTTTTCAACAATCCAAGAGCTTTCATTCACTTTACCGGATTCATCCATGTACTTTCCAAACGAATCGTTAGGATCATACATCGGTGGGTCGAATCGCGTAACCTTCATAGCCTCACTAAGAAGCTTTCCATCAATCATGAAGTTACCATCTTCATCCATGGTTAACTCACCACGGTCTAAAGCATTTTGGTACCTAGTTTGTTGATCTATGGTTTGTATTGTTTCGTCCGAAAGGTCTGATTGATTCTTGCCAAGAATATCAGCGTTATGCACAAGAACATCATAAGCCTGCAGACTATCCTTTGCGGTGCCCATCATTTGGGCCTTTATGTTTTGAACTTTAGCGTATTGTTCAGCGTACCCCTCACT
>CBFHWY010000151.1:0-2064 GCA_965659675.1 Salibacteraceae bacterium
TTAATGTTTAGGTAGGGGTTAGAGGTTAGAGGTTAGAGGTCGGAGGTCAGAGGTCGGAGGTCAGAGGTCGGAGGTCAGAGGTCAGAGGTCGGAGCCAAGAGTATCACTCTAAATTCAATATTCTGCATTCATCATTCATATGCTTGATTAGTGTTGACCGTTTTGGCAGTGGGATTTTAAAATGTTCCCAAAAAACAATAACTTTCGGCGTATTGGGTTTATTCAATATGCGAAACCTAGTCTCTTGCCTTATTCTATCTTTTTTAATGTCTTGTTCAAAGGAGCAGTCAGGGCTCGATGTAATTACATATTGCGGTGCTGAAATCTGTTCTGTAACCGACAATCAGGCAGGAGATCAAAAACTGCGAACTGGCTTGATGGATGGGGATAAAGCTGTTGTGTTTTATTCAGACCACAATAGTTCATTTAACCTTGTGATGAAAGCATTCAAGGGAAATGCTGAAATTCAGAAAAGGCTGAATCTGGATTTTGAGTTTTACCCCTTGGGGAGCTCCATGGAGGCGGGCGACTACGTCATCTGTGGTTATACTATGCTAGACGGAAAGCAGCGTGCTACCGTTCTTTTGATCGATCCGAATGGTAACCTGGAAAAGTCTTACATGATGCCTGATTCCTTCAATTCATCCTTTAATGCTGTGGAAGCTGCTGAATTCATCTATTTGGCTGGTTGGGTAGATCGCAATGGGATACGGACCAACAGTCAAGTGACACTTAACTTCAGACTAGAGGAAGTAGGAATAGTGGAGCCTCAAACTGATGAGGCCTCAGCTTACACTGATATACTCTGGGATAATGGAGCAATTTATTTGTTGGGCCACGAATATCGTGCTGGTGACAGAGATATTAAATTGAGCTACACAGTTATTGACTCTATCTATTGGACGAAATATTATGGGTCAGATGCCTATGAAGAAGCACACGATATTGAGCTTGTGAATGAGGATTACATAGCTATCGCAGCTCATTCTGCCAAGGAAGACCCTTTACATCAGGCCTATTGCTTACTTGTTGATTGGCAGGGCGAAATTCTCTGGG
Source organism: Salibacteraceae bacterium (assembly GCA_965659675.1). Lineage (GTDB taxonomy): Bacteria > Bacteroidota > Bacteroidia > Flavobacteriales_G > Salibacteraceae > CBFHWY01. Next base: position 1,057 of record CBFHWY010000151.1, read on the forward strand.
AAAAGCACATTGGAGGCGAAGAGCATGATGGCGCCGAGGCAGTTTTATGGCTCCAGAAAGGCGAACTTTGTTTTGTTGTGAGGTCTGAAAGTTTCTCGGGTGATTCTGATGTACACCTTATCAAGCTAAACTCATTTGGTGAGCAGCTAAATGAAGAAGTCATTATTGAAGAAGGTATTAATGAAGCATATGATATTTTGGAAGCTCCAGATCACTTGTTACTGCTTGGGAAACACCTTCAAGGAAATCAGGAAAACGTACATCTTATCAGAGTCCCAAAGTAATTGGAGAATGGAGAGCAGGGAGCAGAGAGCAGGGAGCAGAGAACAGAGAGCAGGGAGACTACAAACCACTCTATAACCCCTGACCTCCAACTCCCAACTCCCAACCTCCAAACAGTTAATATCTCTGTGGAAAAGCAAACGTAGTTTTACGTTCAAAGCCCTTGTTACATGGCTATTTTTAGAACTTCAAAGAGGAGCTATGGCTGATGACAGCGTAAAGTACGGAGATGAGCAGATAAAATCACTTGACTGGAAGGAGCACATCCGTATGCGACCCGGTATGTACATCGGAAAGCTCGGTGATGGATCCTCTGCCGATGATGGGATTTACATCTTGCTAAAGGAGGTATTGGATAACAGTATTGATGAGTTTGTGATGGGTAATGGGAAGACCATTGACATCAGCATCAAGGATGGCAAGGTGAAGGTGCGCGACTATGGTCGTGGAATTCCGCTTGGAAAAGTGATCGATTGTGTTTCGAAGATCAATACCGGAGGGAAGTACGACTCTCAGGCATTTAAGAAATCGGTGGGTCTGAATGGAGTCGGTACTAAAGCGGTGAACGCCTTGTCAGATTTCTTCAGGGTTGAATCCATCCGAGAAGGTAAGATCAAAAGAGCTGAATTTAAACGCGGGAATATTGAGGTGGATGCTGACCTTGAAGACTCGAGTCTGAGAAAAGGAACCCGGATCACCTTTGAGCCTGATGAGTCGGTGTTTAAG
>CBFHWY010000152.1:0-2036 GCA_965659675.1 Salibacteraceae bacterium
TGAACTGACCTTGCAGCCAATGTTCTTTCTTGGGCTCGTTTTCTGTGGGTCTGCCATTGACCAGGATGACCTTGTAGTCGTTGAGCAGGTTTTGGTGGATAAAGTCTGGTTTGCCACCAAGAGTCACTGTTTCACCATCGATGACGAATTCCTGGAAGAAACGCCTTTCTACGATGGCATCTTTGGGGGCAGCATTTTCTAGCGCATTATGAACACCTGTACCCATCAGTGACATGAATGCCTTGTAGCGAGGCATGGATTGCCCATCATGCTTTTGTGCAAGATAGGTCATTTGTGGTGGCTTGAGTATTTCTGTGGTAGTGAAATCAGCACCATCTTTGGAGTAATTGTCATGCTCCAGTGCCCAAGCTAGTAAGTCAGGTGGTTGTTTCATTGTTTAATAGATAATTGTGGATTGCTATTCTGCGTTTGTAGCTGTTTTTGCCGTCTTCTTCGTTATAGATCCCTTGTCCTTTCATATACTGGATTTGCGCAGACGCGGGGCGTTTCATGATGCGCATCACCTGTTTGGCTATGGTTGCCTCAGCAAAGCTCATATTGTGCTTTTCAGCGTAGGTGTGCGTTTTGTGGCACGGCTTACACAGGAGACGATAACCCCCTGTTGGATTGAGCATGCGTTCCATGAACGGGCCAACATCTGCCCATTCTTTGAGGCTCCCTGCTGGGATAATGTGATCTACCTCAATTTTTGATTGTGCGTGGTATTTCTGACAAAACTCGCACTGGATGACTTTTTTGGCTCTATGACCTGCAGGAGCTGGTATAGCTGCCTGACGTTTGATATAGTTTTTGATGGGGTTACGGCTCCATAATGAGCGTCTTATCTGTCCCCGCATCCAAGAGAAATAAGCAGCTTGAGTTTTCCATATGCTACCTTCGTGCTCCCATGGTTCAATCACGCTGCTCATGTGGGCAAGACTTAATCACATATCTATAAGATATGCAATATTAATCTTATACTATTTTTATTCTTCTTCGATCATCCTCATGCCAGTTCTCCATACTTCGATCCCGCCACGTACTTTTACCAGGCCGTAGTTGATACTAGACTTTCTCATGTCCTGGATGACATTGAAGAGCATTTCCAGCTCAGAGTTGTTATAGGGTGTAGTTAGTTTGCCCATGTTGAGAGCAATAGCTTCGTCACGGGTGATTACGTGTTCATCAATTATTTTTTGTATGGCTTTAGCTGTCATGTTTTTGTTGCTTAAGTATTTCTTGCGCGTTAGCTAACTTTTTGGAGTAATCTTCTTTTATAAGTTCCTTATAATCAGCGATTTGTTTGAGCTTTTTGAGATGTTTTTTCTGCGATACAAGGCTCCAGATGCGAAGCACTGAAACTAGTGTGATGAAAATGAGCATCAGGCAAATTGCGAATGGCAGGTTATTCATGTTCGTCGTAATCCTCTCGTGTTTCGTGGCAAATAGCGCACATTTTATTGTCAGTAGTGGGTGTTTCCCCAGCACAGGTATAGCAGTATTGCCAGTCAGTAATTCCTAGCGAATTAGCATAATCGAAAGCACATTTCTCATTGAGGTAGTCATGCACCATTTGAATGTAGAGTGTCTCTTCGGAATTAGCTGTGCGTAGCGTGGTGTTACTCATTTTCTTTTAGATTGTCAAATAGTTAAAGATGTGATATCAAACAGATATCATTATGGCATGGAGAATAAATCGAGACAAGAATTTTCCGAAACCATTCCAATGGGAGGATATTCCTGGCAAGGCAGTGGTAGTTTACAATTTAGGCCAATTGCTTCGGTCGATTGCACTAATGCGTGAACGATACGGAGGTGACCTGCGACCAGGATGGCAACTGCGCTTACAGGATAGATTCTGCGAGGAAACGAATCACCCCAATTGTATGCAGGTGAACGATCGTGAGTCAGATATTGAAAGCGTCAGGCATGTCGAGCGATCAGATATACAGCGGTTTCTGAAGCTTTTGACGCGATTTATTGCCAGTGGTGGCAAGTTGGTGGACCAATCACTTGCTGAGCAGAGGGCTGAGATC
>CBFHWY010000153.1:0-1989 GCA_965659675.1 Salibacteraceae bacterium
TGAGCTGCTGAATAAGAAGACCAAAGAGATGGAGATCTCGCTTAAATTAGAGAAGATCGATGATGCTTTGATCAGTGGGATCAAATCGCTGCTGTCAGAGCAAAAAGGCGAGTGCAGAGTAACCTTCAGCATTGGTTCTGATCAGAAGTTAAAATCTAAACTCAAGTCCAAGGAATTGCGTGTGATGCCTTCTGCTGATCTCGTGGATCGTATCAAAGAACTCGAAGTGGAGGATGTTACCCTAAAATGATTGGCTTGAGACTGAAGCTACTACTTATTTTGCTTTTTGGCACCGAACTGCTCTGCTCCCAGGAAGTGCTGAGGGTAGATACATCAATGAGTCCTGAGGAGTTGATACGAACCGTTCTAATGGATGAAAATGCAAGTATCGAAATTGAGAATGTGAGTTATAATGGCGACCGGGCGAGTATTGGTAGCTTTCACAATGGTATTGCCAAACATTTCCCAAAATCCGGGATTTTGATATCCACTGGGGATGTTTATTCCAGTATCGGACCCAACCAACGAAGTAATACGGGTGAAGATCTTCATGGAAAGTCGGACTTTGAATTGGCCAAAATGGCAAATAATATGTCTTTTGATGCTTCTGCTCTTGAATTTGAGTTTGTCCCGAGTTCGGATAGTATTCACTTTCGATTTGTTTTTGCCTCTGAGGAATATCCAGAGTATGTTTTTCGCGGAGTGAATGATGTTTTCGCCTTCTTTTTGATCGATCTGGAGACAAGGGAAAAGACCAACCTGGCAAAAGTGCCTGGAACGGATAAAGTCGTGAGCATAGACAATATCAATTTTAGCAGGAACAAGGAGTTTTATCAGTCTAACCAATATTGGCAGAGCAGAGACTGGCAGTACTGGAATGAACATAAGGATCTGGCAGCTAGTGCCTATCTTATCGAATTTGATGGCTATACCAAGAGTTTGGAGGCTAAGGCAGGAGTTGTGGCTGGAAAGAAATACCGACTACGCATTGCGATTAGCGATATTGGAGACGCATTTTATGATTCCGCTGTTTTCCTGGAGGCGGGAAGCTTTACTGATCAGGGGATTGACAGGCCAAATCAGCAAACTGACGATAAGCTAAACGAAGCTTTTGAAGGTTATGAGATCCTCAACAAGGGAGACACCACTCAGCTTTACCTGCCTATTCAATTTGGGTTTGATTCTTATGAGGTGGAGGCGGAGTCAATCCTTGAGATCCAAAAATTGAAACAGTACCTGGACGACAAGCCTTCCAAAAAACTAAATATCATTGGACACACCGACGATCAGGGTAGTGCCGATTACAACAGGAAACTATCACAATTACGCGCTGAGTCAGTGCTTAAGGAACTTGTAAAGCTTGGAATATCGGAACTTAGATTAAGTGCATTTGGTGATGGCTTTGATAAGCCTTACACCAAAGAAACAACCGAGGAAGCGAGAGCCTTGAATAGAAGGGTAGAATTTAAGATTTATTAGGTGATTGGGTAATATAGGTGATTGGGTAATTAGGTGAGAAGGTGATTGGGAGGTGAGGTGAATAGGTAAATGGATAATTAGGATAAGGTGGTTATTGATTTGAAAAGTAGAGGAATGATTTTGTATGCTCAGGGCTTGTAGTTGAGGGTTAAGTGTTCTTAATTAGCCTTTGAGAGATACGATTATGGCTAAGACATACCAATCGTTTGAAGAACTTGAGGTTTGGAATAGAAGTCGCAAGCTTACGAGTTCCATTTATATTGAATTTAGCTACGGACTTGACGAAGTTTAAAAGATCAAATCTTGCGAGGGCCTTATCGATCATGAACAATATTGCAGAAGGTAATTCGAGAGGTTCTGGCAAGGACTACATTCGATTTTTGATCATTGCAAGGGCCTCAGCAGCAGAGCATTCGCATTTTTCTCTTTCTTTGGGAGTGTTCACTTAAGTGTGTCATTCTTTTAATCCAATTCTTTTTCCTTGAGTCATAGCTAATATAGAGATTACTT
>CBFHWY010000154.1:0-1943 GCA_965659675.1 Salibacteraceae bacterium
CTGACCTCTTCTTTGTGAACAAAGAAGGCTCTTATTGGCTGGAGGCCAAGAACCGCTGTGGGAAAGATCTGGACTCCTTCAAGGTGTCGTATCAATCCCCACCACTTGTCGACCTTGGAGGTGATCAAATTCTTTGTCCTGGTGAATCCATTTTACTCGATGCCTATCGCGAGGGCTTTGATTATCGGTTTCTATGGCAAGATGGAAGCATTCATTCTGCTTATGAAGCGACCGAGCCAGGTATGTATACAGTGATCGTGAAAGACCAATACAATTGTGAGTCTGCAGACTCTATGGTAGTCATTGAGTGTGAGCAGCGCTTATTCATTCCAAACTCTTTTAGTCCGAACCTCGATGAGAAAAATGAATACTGGTCCATCAAAGGTGAAAGATTACGTGATTTCAGCATATCCATCCACAATCGCTGGGGACAGTTAGTATTTGAATCCGACAAGGTCGACTTTAAATGGGATGGAACCCATGCAGGAACTGAGTGTCCGGTTGGAACATATGTTTACACATTGCGATACACCGACCTTGAAAATCAGCCTCAATTGCAAACCGGCTATCTTAATTTGATCCGATGAGAATACTTGCACTAATCCTGGCCACACTATTCATTCAAAGGCTCTCCGCCCAGGATACTTTTTCCATCGTTGCCGTTGATTCTGTATCGGGTGAAGTAGGCAGTGCCGGTGCATCTTGTTTGGATGATGACATCATTAGTGGTGGAGTTTCGATCATTAAAGATGTTGTACCAGGAATTGGAGCAATAAACACACAAGCTTCTTACAATGCAACTAACCAAACGGAGGCCAGCATTCGACTTTCACAAGGTTGGAGTGCTCAGGACATTATAAACTGGCTCATTCAAAATGACGCATTGGGCGACTCAACAAGAAGACAGTATGGAATAGCTCGATTTGATACTGCAGGTGGTATAAGCACCGCTGCCTTTACCGGCTCAAACTGTTTTAATGACAAAGCACAGATCGTCGGGTCATACTACACGATCCAGGGAAATATTCTTTTAGGGGAATATGTGCTGGACAGTATGGAGCAAAGGTTCTTAAATTCCTCTGGTTCATTGGCAGAGCGATTGATGCAAGCCTTGATGGGAGCGAATTTTCCTGGAGCCGACTCTCGCTGTTTAAATGAAGGAGTATCATCACAAAGTGCTTATCTAACTGTAGCAGCACCAAACGATCCTACGGGCTCTCCCTATCTGGATCTGGTGGTGAGCAAAACGCCGTTTGGAGATGAACCTATTGATAGTTTGCATGTATTATTTGAAGACTGGCGTCTTACGTCAGGACCACAACATAAGAAGGACTTTCCTTTCGCACTATCACGGCATGATAATCAGTTGTTTTTCAATGCTTTTGAAGGTGTAGCCAATATTGAAATTTACAGTTTGGATGGCAAGTTGCTTAACCAGCAAAGCCTCAGCTCCAGTGCTGTTATTGAAGATCCAATGCCTGGACGGATACTGATTCTGCAATTGAACCTAAACGATCAGGTCTATCGCAGGAAATTAGCACCATAACGCGGCTTTTCCTCAAAATGAGCTCTTAGCTTAAATCAAGTGGAATGGCCCTTAATAAAGGGGGGTAATGAATTAAGCTTACAGCTTTCTTTTGGCTGCTTCAAGCGTATTCATCATCAAACCTGTGATGGTCATCGGACCCACACCTCCTGGCACCGGAGAGATATAGGAACACTTGTCTTTGACCTCATCAAACTTGACATCTCCAGCCAGCCTGAAGCCTTTCTTTTTGGTGTCGTCTGGAAGGCGATGAATACCCACATCAACCAACACAGCACCATCTTTAACATAAGAGGCATCCACCATCTCAGCTCGCCCGATGGCAACAATGAGAATATCTGCAGATTGACAGATCTCCTTCATGTTCTTTGTTCTGGAATGTACAATAGTAACCGTG
>CBFHWY010000155.1:0-1883 GCA_965659675.1 Salibacteraceae bacterium
CGATATCCACGGAAGTGCCATCTTCCATAAATGGCATATCCTCTTCTCTTACGATCCTTGCTACAATTCCTTTGTTACCGTGACGACCAGCCATTTTATCTCCCACTTTCAGCTTACGCTTCTTAGCGAGATAAACTTTTGCAAGTTGCACGATACCCGTAGGGAGTTCATCTCCAACTGATACTGCAAACTTCTCACGGCGATAAGCACCAAGAAGGTCATTCAACTTCAAGTTGTAGTTATGAAGTGTTCTTTTGATCAACTCATTCTTGGCATCATCAGTGGTCCATCCTTTCGGACTGATGTCAGCATACTCGATCGAGCTAAGTAGCTTCAAAGTAAACTTCGTTCCCTTTTTGATGATCTCCTCCTTGAAGTTGTTAAACACTCCTTGAGCAGTCTTACCGTTGACAATGCTGAATAGTTTTTCAACCAATTTCGTTTTCAGCTCGGCAACGGCCTTATTATGCTTTTCTTCGATCTCCTCCAGAATACTTTTCTCCTCGAGTTTAGCTCTTTTGTCTTTGATCTTTCTTGAGAATAGTTTCTTATCAACTACCACTCCTTCTACAGATGGAGAAACTTTCAGCGAAGCATCTTTCACATCTCCAGCTTTATCTCCAAAGATCGCACGAAGTAGTTTTTCTTCTGGTGTAGGATCCGTTTCACCTTTAGGTGTGATCTTTCCAATCAGAATATCGCCCTCTTTTACGCGGGTTCCTATTCGGATAAGACCATTTTCATCAAGGTTTCTGGTCGCATCCTCACTTACGTTAGGAATATCTGCCGTCAACTCTTCAAGTCCACGTTTGGTATCTCTTACCTCCAATGAATACTCATCGATATGCACTGATGTGTAGATATCATCTCTAACCACATTCTCAGAGATCACGATCGCATCCTCAAAGTTGTATCCTTTCCACGGCATGAAGGCCACTTTCAGGTTACGTCCAAGCGCTAATTCTCCTTTTTGAGTTGCATATCCCTCGCAAAGTACCTGTCCTTCAGCAACGCGATCCCCTCTTCTTACGAGCGGAGTAAGGTTGATACTTGTAGACTGATTCGTTTTTGAGTACTTGATAAGGTTATAAGACTTAACGTCATCAACAAAGCTCACCAGTTGGTCTTCTTCATCTCTGTCATATCGGATAACGATCTCAGTAGCATCCACATATTCAACCGTACCATTGCCTTCTGCATTGATCAGTACTCTAGAGTCTTTTGCCACACGTCCTTCCAGACCTGTTCCTACGATTGGAGACTCAGCCCTAAGAAGCGGAACTGCCTGTCTCTGCATGTTCGATCCCATCAGTGCCCTGTTGGCATCATCATGCTCAAGGAATGGAATCAATGAAGCCGCAATCGAAGCGATCTGGTTAGGTGCAACGTCCATCAAGGTGAGTTCATCACCCTGTGCAATTGGAAAGTCTCCTTCATATCTCGCCTTAATGCGGTCCGTTTGGAAGTTTCCTTTCTCGTCGATCACAGCATTTGCCTGAGCGATGGTTTGACCATCTTCTTCTTCAGCACTGAGATAAATAGGTTCTCCATTTAGATCAACTTTTCCATTTTCAACCTTTCTGTATGGTGTTTCAATAAAGCCAAGTTTATTGACCTTAGCGAATACACACAGTGAGGATATCAAACCAATGTTTGGACCTTCAGGTGTTTCAATGGTACAAAGTCTACCATAGTGTGTATAGTGAACGTCACGAACCTCAAAACCAGCTCTTTCTCTGGAAAGTCCCCCTGGTCCTAGAGCTGAAAGTCGTCTCTTGTGAGTGACCTCAGAAAGTGGATTCGTTTGATCCATGAACTGTGAAAGTTGATTCGTTCCGAAGAAAGAATTGATCACAGAACTTAAAGTCTTGGCATTGATCAGA
>CBFHWY010000156.1:0-1856 GCA_965659675.1 Salibacteraceae bacterium
GTGAAACAAACTGATGAATAGCGGATATAAAGGAGTCCTCGTGCTATCTGGAATGAGGCTTCCATCGGTATATTGGCTGAATACTCCTTCGTGGTAAATATTATGAGCAAGATTCAGGTAGCCCCATGAATCAAAAACAAAAACACCTTCAGGATTGACCAGGTAAACTGCCAGAAGGTAGGCTAGCTTAATGCTAAAAGTGATGATACCGACCGCAATGAGCTCCTTTTTCACTGCACCAAGATAATAAGAGACTTAAGTACAGACATAAAAAAAGCCCCTCCGAGATGGAGAGGCTTTGTACTTTGATAAAGAATGCGGTTTACATCATGCCTGGCATTCCACCACCCATTCCGGCTGCAGCAGCCGCAGCAGCCCCAGCATCAGCGCCATCTTCCTTGTCTTCTACAAGCACGCATTCGGTAGTCAGAAGTAAACCAGCAATAGACGAAGCATTCTCAAGTGCTACCCGGGTTACTTTGGTTGGGTCGATCACTCCTGCTTCATACATATTGGTGTATTCCTCTGTTCTGGCGTTATAACCAAAATCAGCTTTTCCTTCTTTAACTCGTTGGACCACGATCGAACCATCACCACCGGCATTTGCCACGATCTGACGAAGAGGCTCCTCGAGTGATCTTCTCACGATCTGGATACCTGTTTTTTGGTCGTCGTTTTCAGTTTCCACAGCATCGAGTGCCTCAATTGTTCTAATGAGAGCAACACCACCACCTGGAACGATTCCTTCCTCTACAGCAGCTCTTGTTGCGCTCAAGGCATCATCAACGCGATCCTTTTTCTCTTTCATCTCAACTTCTGTGGCAGCTCCAATGTAAAGTACTGCAACTCCACCAGAGAGTTTTGCCAATCTTTCTTGAAGCTTTTCGCGATCGTAGTCTGATGTTGTTGACTCGATCTGAGCTTTGATCTGAGAAACACGTCCTTCGATGGCAGACTTCTCGCCAGCGCCATTTACGATAGTAGTATTGTCTTTATCGATCTCGATCTTTTCTGCAGTACCAAGATCCTCAAGTGTAGCGTCTTCAAGCTTTCTTCCTTGTTCTTCAGAGATCACACTACCTCCCGTTAGGATGGCAATATCTTCCAACATAGCTTTACGGCGATCACCAAATCCTGGAGCTTTCACAGCTGCGATCTTTAGTGACCCTCTCAATTTGTTCACAACAAGGGTAGCCAATGCTTCACCATCAACATCTTCAGCGATGATCATTAGCGGCTTTCCTGTTTGAGCAGTTTTCTCGAGGATTGGAAGAAGATCCTTCATTGTGCTGATTTTCTTGTCGAAGATCAGGATGTAAGGATTTTCTAGATCTGTGATCATTTTTTCAGTGTTGGTCACGAAGTATGGAGAAAGGTAACCGCGATCGAACTGCATACCTTCAACCACTTTCAACTCATTCTGAGTTCCTTTAGCTTCTTCAACAGTGATCACACCATCTTTTCCAACTTTTTGCATCGCCTCAGCGATCCACTCTCCAATTTGAGCGTCGTTGTTTGCTGAAATTGAAGCAACCTGACGAATCTTTTCATTGTCGTCGCCTACTTCATTCGACTGAACCTTTAGGTTGGCAATGGCAGCCTCAACTGCTTTGTCTATGCCCCTTTTCAGATCCATTGGATTTGCTCCTGCAGCAACATTTTTTAATCCTGCAGTTACGATAGCCTGAGCAAGTACAGTGGCCGTGGTTGTTCCGTCACCAGCAATGTCTGCTGTTTTTGAAGCAACCTCTTTTACCATCTGAGCACCCATGTTCTCAGTTCCGTCTTTCAATTCCACTTCTTTGGCAACCGACACTCCGTCTTTGGTTACGCTTGGCGCTCCAAAGCTTTTGTCG
>CBFHWY010000157.1:0-1795 GCA_965659675.1 Salibacteraceae bacterium
TATGTTGTGAGTTCTCAAAGGTATTTCTCATCATTTTGGCAAACTTGCCCAGATAGCGCATGGCTGACCGATTGTCGTTTTGAGCCAGATATGAGTTGATGGAATTAAGGGAGTTAAAAATGAAATGCGGGTTGAGTTGAGCACTGAGCGCTTCGTTTCTCGCTTCACTTACCTGAAGCTCCAAAGCATTCCTGCTTTTGACCTGCTTCATTCGCCATTGATACACGAAGACACCTAAAATACCAAGCAGGATAAGCGAAATAGCATAAAACCAGAAGCTTTTGTAAAAGAAGGGAGATATGTGCAGATTCAAGACACGAGTGTTGTTTGACCAGTTGCCTAAACCGTCTCCTGCTTCAATTTCTAACTCATATTCTCCCGGACTAAGTGCACTGAAGGGTATTCGATTGCCCTGACTAATGATCCAGTTTGTGTCGCGGTTTGCCAATCGATATCGGTATTCATGTTGAAATAAGTTGATGAATGAAACAGATTGAGGAATGAGCTGAAAACTGGCTTCACTTTCATGCAGTTGCAGTTCTTTATCTATAGTACTTATATCTCCATTTAGTTTTACGATATCGAGGGCGTAGATCTCAGGGGCTGTGTTTTTCAACTGAATATCATCAGGGTCGAAAATGAAATAACCGTTTTGACTTGCTACCAGCAGGTCTTTTCCAAGTTTTTCTATTCCCTGAAATGACATCCATTTCCGCAAAAAAATGGAGGTCCAGTCTGTAAGGGTGTTTTTCTTCCAGTTGAACTCAAACAAGGCGTCAGGGCAAGCGATCCAGACAGAGTGATCGAGTTGCTCAAAATCCTGAATGGTGTTCAGTCGCTGATCCTTAAAATCAAAAGATTTGATCACCTTATGCCCCTTCATCATGATGATTCCATCTCCCTTTGTTCCAATCAGGAAAGTGTCTTTGTTCAAGCGGCAGGCAGCGCGAAAGTCAATGGGGTTTGAGTTAATTTTGATCTCATTGAGTTCTTTATTGATGGTGTCCCATGAATAGGCATTGTAGAAGCCTCCAAAAAAGAGCTGATCTCCAAAAGAACGAGATACCCTGATCCTGTTCATATCTACGCCTTCAATGCCTTTTGTGAATGATCTGTGTCCATAGAGCTGAGGCCTCAAAATGATTTTATTTTTTCGCTTATCAACCAACCTAAACCTTTTAAAGTCTTCTTCTGTTTCAAAGGCCTTTATTTTCCAGCTTGAGCCTTCAGCATGCTTCGTATAGTGCAGATATTCATCAAGTTCAATGATGAAAGCCCTACCAGGTATTGAATCAGAGACAATATTTCTAACCTGCCCTTTCATTTGAGCTAGTTCTTCATGAAAGAATTGATCTTTTCGGCGACGAATCACAGAAACCTTGCCCCTGTATTGCCCTACAAAACAATCATCATTGAGGCTGCGCATTACAGAAATATTGATGCTTTCATTCTCCTCAACTTTCAGCGTGGATAGTTTAGGGAAGGGCATGTAAAAAATTCCAGATTCCTGTGAGCACAACCACATTCCACCATTCGCATCGCGTTTCATTTTTGAGAATGAGCGATCTTTAAATAGGTGTTTTTCCAATGTAAGGGAAGCATCGTTTGAGAATGCTCTAATTCCATCATTATAGCTTCCGATCCAAATAAGGCTGTCCTCAATACTAAGGTTTACAGTGTTCCTTGGTAGAGCGCCAATCGAACTGTAAGTATGATCTTCGAGATCAATGCTCAACAGATTTTTTACCGAGTGAATGATCAAACGGCCATTGCTAATATTTGCGCTGGACCAGTA
>CBFHWY010000158.1:0-1787 GCA_965659675.1 Salibacteraceae bacterium
GAAGCCAAAATTTGGAAGAAGCTTGCTTCTAATAGGTGCGCTAAAAGAACCATCGTTTTGTTCGATGGTTTCGATTTGGTCCAGTTCTGTTTGATTAAAGTTCACACCACCTTTTAGTCCTAGAGCCAACCTACTTCCTCTGTCAAATGCTATTTTATATGCTAAATCTGAATAGATGGAGGTGGTCGATGATGGACCAATTCTATCATTCACCACGGATAAACCAAACCCAAGCTTTTCATTCAATAATGGTGTATGAGCAGTTACTGTTTGTGTACGAGGAGCACCTTCAATACCAACCCACTGGCTTCTTGAAATTACCGATACGGTAAGCGCATCACGACTTCCAGCGTAGCCTGAATTAACGGACAGTGCATTGTACATGTAATGAGTAAACAAAGGATCTTGTTGAGCGAATAAGTCACCCAAAGGAGAGCAGAGTAGGCAGAGTATAACAAAAGCTAGCCTCAACTTCTTCAATATTCTTTGATCCCTTTTCAATTCTTTTTTCAATTATCTATTTAGGTATATGAATCCATCAAACTTCTTGAAGTCCTTGAGCTCTAGGATATAAAAATAGGTCCCTACAGGAAGTACACCATTACCAAGCGAATAGGAAGTTTGATTGGTGCCGTCCCAATTATTTAGGTAGGGAGATGCTTGGTAAACCAGGTTCCCCCATCTGTTGTAGATAGATATACTGTTATTAGGAAAATCTTCGAGACCAATTATCTTAAAGACGTCATTTACACCGTCATTATTTGGAGAAAAACCTTCTGGAATCTTAAATTCAGAACCATTGAGGCATGAGTCTGGGTCTCTCCAGTCAGGAATTCCATCAAGGTCACAGTCATCAGCAATATTATCTTGATTTACATCGTATTCATCAATGTCTAAGATCCCGTCATCATCAGAATCTTTATCCTGAAAATCAGGAATACCATCCCCATCTGTATCGAGCGCCTCAAAATTACATGTGTCCAAGTTCAGCGCTCCATATTCAATGTTGTCAGATATGCCGTCACCATCACTATCAAGGTCAAGGTAACTTGGAACGCCATCATTGTCGAAATCTTCTATACCTTCAATAAAGTCCGGTATTCCATCGCCATCAGTATCTGGAGGTGAGAGTCGAATAAAGACTAAAGCTGTATCACAAAGACCTCTTTGATCGCAAATGACATAAAGGATTGAGTCAAGTCCGCAGAAAGTACCATCTGATTTGAATAGTATGTTTCCTTGTCCATCAACCACGGCAACTCCTGAATTTGGACCAACTAAAATCGAGGTGGTTAAACTGTCACCATCTAAGTCAAAATCGTTTCCTTGAACATTAATCTTCACCTGAGTTGAATCTTGTATGATCGTAGTGTCATTTATAGCAACAGGAGCACCATTAGTCGGGATGATCATAATGTATACTGTTGCAGTATCGCACAAAACTGGTGTTCCATTATCACAGATCTGATAGGTGATCGTATCCTGACCATTGAAGTTGGTAGGGGGAGTATATTGGATACTGTCTCCGTTGAGGATGGTAGTGCTTCCGCCACTACTTGGTCCAGAGAGTATTGTTGTTGTTAACACATGTCCTTCGATGTCACTGTCGTTGGCTTGAACAAGGATGACCACATTGCTTGTATCTTCAGCCACACTGATGGTATCGTTCACAGCCAGGGGCGCATCATTGACCGATGTAACAGTAATAAAGACGATTGCTGTGTCACACAGGCTCGGTGTTCCATTATCACAGATCTGATAGGTGATCGTATCCTGACCATTGAAGT
>CBFHWY010000159.1:0-1736 GCA_965659675.1 Salibacteraceae bacterium
TTTGGATGGGACTTATGGAGGTTGGAGAAAGAGGAGGAATGGTTAGAATACTCGGAAGAGTGGTTGAACCCTTCTTTAGAAAACTCTTTCCAGAGATTCCCAAAGGTCATCCTGCGAATGGATCGATCCTCATGAACTTTTCGGCAAACATGCTCGGTCTCGATAATGCCGCCACACCTCTTGGTTTAAAGGCCATGCAGGAACTTCAGGAATTAAATCCAGAAAAAGAGCGCGCGAGCAATGCGATGATCATGTTCCTCGTTTTGAACACTTCTGGTTTGACGCTCATCCCGATCAATGTGATGATCTACAGAGCACAGGCCGGAGCTTCCAACCCGGCAGATGTGTTTATCCCAATCCTACTGGCTACCTTCTTTTCTACGCTAACGGGTATTATCGTCACTTCCATTTATCAGAGGATCAACTTATTTAAGCCAGTTATTCTGGCATATTTGGGTGGAGTAAGTTTGCTCATAGCCGGGATCATTTGGTATTTCTCCGCCCTACCGCAAGATCAGGTTGACCCCATATCGAAAACGGTGAGTAGCTTTATTTTGGTGCTGATCATGGTCTTCTTTGTTGGGCTTGCAGCCTATCGAAAAGTGAATGTATATGAGACTTTCATCGAAGGAGCCAAGGGAGGCTTCAAAGTAGCCGTGAAGATCATTCCGTACCTGGTAGCCATTTTAGTGGCTATTGGTCTTTTTCGTCAGAGCGGCGCTATGGAATTGACCATGGATATGATCCGACCTGTCTTTGCATTTATGGGTTTACCCACAGATTTTGTGGAAGCACTTCCCACCGCAATGATGAAGCCCTTAAGCGGCTCAGGTGCCAGGGGGATGATGGTGGAGGCCATGAAGACCCACGGGGCAGATTCTTTTGTTGGGCGTCTGGCAGGAACTTTTCAGGGATCCACCGAAACCACTTTTTACACGCTTGCAGTGTACTTCGGCTCTATTGGGATCAAGAAAACGCGCTATGCTGTAACCGCTGGATTGATTGCGGACCTGGCAGGTATTGTTGCAGCGATCTTCATCGCTTACCTCTTTTTCGGATAAATCAAAGAATATGAAAAGAAGATCATTTTTTGAAAGACTGGCACTGGGAGCCGCAGGTTTGGCTGTCTCTCCATCCCTATTGGCCAAATCATCTCCACGGCCAGCAAATGGGACCAAGCCGCTTTTCATTTCAACCTGGGATCATGGTTTTGCTGCAAATGAAATGGCATTGGACACGCTGAAGAATGGAGGAACTGTGCTTGATGCAGTAGAAAAAGGAGTAAACGTTCCCGAAAGTGATCCCTCTGTGACAAGTGTGGGTTATGGTGGACTCCCAGACCGCGAAGGAAAGGTCACCCTCGATGCCTGTATTATGGACCACAATGGAAACTGTGGTTCGGTAGCATATTTACAACACATTAAAAACCCGATCTCGGTAGCCAGACAAGTGATGCAGAAAACGCCTCACATCATGCTTGTCGGTGAGGGCGCCTTGAACTTTGCACTTCAGGAGGGTTTTAGAAAAGAGAACCTACTCACTGAGAAAGCCAGCAAGCGTTGGGAAGAATGGCTTGAGAAATCAGAATACAGACCCATGATCAATATTGAGAATCACGATACGATCGGGATGCTTGGAATTGACGCAGAAGGAAACCTCAGCGGAGCATGCACCACCAGCGGATTGGCCTGGAAAATGGATGGCAGAGTAGGGGACAGCCCCTTAATTGGCGCTGG
>CBFHWY010000160.1:0-1693 GCA_965659675.1 Salibacteraceae bacterium
AAAGTCCCAAACAGCAAATATGTGGTTCTCCATAAAAGTTTTAATGTCATCAACATTCTTAAGACTTTCATAAAGTTTATGATTCTGTAATTGATTTCTTAACTCGGAAATTTCATTTTCAATATACTCTAGTCTGTTCATCTTATTGTGTGTATTTGCTTGCATATAACTCGTTTTAGAACTCCTAAAAGTAGAGAATAATGGATAAATGCCTTTGAAAAGGCTATTCTTCTGGCTCAGGAAGGCCGAATGCACTTCCAAGGTCTTCTCCCTCTATCATTGAGTCAAATGGACTGGGAATGCCAATTAATTGCTTTCGGGTGATGTGGGTGTACAACATGGTGGTCTCTGGTTTTGAATGACCTAAGAGCTCTTGAACATAACGCAGATCTATACCCGTTTCCAACAAATGTGTGGCGTAACTATGTCTTAAGGTGTGGGGGGTGACATGCTTTTTGATCTTGGCGCGCCCGCATGCCCGATGCAAAACCTTCCGCACCGAATTGGAACTGTAACTCCCGCCATTCTGCCCCTCAAATAAATATTCCACCGGAGCATATGCACCCATGTAATTGTCTAACATGATGTTCATGCTCTTCGCCAATCCCACATAACGCCACTTCCGGCGCTTTGCATTTTGTATGCGTATCTGTCCGCGCTCAAAATCAATGTCGGAGGTCCTTAAATTTAAGGCTTCACCAACCCTTAATCCGGCCGAATAGATCAAAGCCAATACCGTTCGGTGCTTCAGGTTGTGAATGCCAATGAGTATCCTTCGGATCTCATCCTGACTCAATACCGTTGGTAAACGCTGATCCTTGCGCGGAAGATTTAAACTTGAGACTTCAATATCGGGATTCGGATATAGCTCCAAAAAGAGCTTTAAAGCACCGCTAAATTGTCGATGTGTTGAAATAGAGTAGGAGTTCTTTTGTAAAAACTCGGATTCAAAATGATGCAATTCTTCCTGACTGATCTGATCCGGTGTCTTATCCAGAAATCGAACAAGCTTCTTAACCAGCGATAAATAACTCTCCACTGTAGAGGAAGCATAGCGCCTGGCTACAAGCTTAGACCGATATGAGTCTAAATACCGCCAGTGCTGCTCTTTGATGCCTTCCTTGTCATACAACTGCACTGTTGCTTTTTGCACTTGCTCACTCAGATCCTGATCGATCCATATCCTGCCTCTGAATTGCTCCCAAATTCGCTTGCGATGATCATAGCTGTAGGGCAGAAGCCAGGCCCCAAGGTCAGAACGCCAAACGGAACCCTCTATCTCGATCTCTGAGTTATAGTGATCTGCACCAATGAACTGAAGGAATAATTAACGCGTACCACGCTCGCGATGTATCCTGAGTATTAATTTCCGCTCCCTTTGCATTGAGAACAAAGAAAAATGCCCAGAGCCTTTTTGCTCTTATCAATATGACATAGAAATATGCTCGCTAGATGAATCTGGGTATAAAACTATTCCTGCTCTCGCATTAAAGTGACCCAGCCGCTGTAGGATCTTTCTTGAGCTCCACTGCTTGCTGCCTTGGTACGGATCATGTAGTAGTAAACGCCGTCTTCTAAAGTGCCGCCATCCCAAAATGGATTTCCAGGATAGCTTAATTCATAAACTTTCTGCCCCCAACGATTGTAGATATATCCTTCCATATACTCCAAACCCTTCATCTCACGCTCATCC
>CBFHWY010000161.1:0-252 GCA_965659675.1 Salibacteraceae bacterium
CCATTCTGAATTTTGCGGAGGCGAAAAAGAATGGGCAGATCGAAAAGCTTTATGTGACTGGTTGTCTTTCTCAGCGCTATGCTCCAGAGCTTGAAAAAGAGATTCCCGAAGTGGATGCATTTTTTGGTACGGCCGACCTTCCACGTTTACTCAAGACACTCAAGGCTGACTATAAACACGAGCTGATAGGAGAACGCTTATTGACCACCCCAGCTCATTTTGCCTATCTAAAGATCGCTGAAGGCTGTGATC
>CBFHWY010000161.1:262-1606 GCA_965659675.1 Salibacteraceae bacterium
TGTGCGATTCCGCTCATGCGTGGAAAGCATAGATCCACTCCCATAGAAGATCTTGTAAAAAATGCAGAATCCCTTGCTTCTAAAGGCACCAAAGAGCTTATCCTCATCGCGCAGGATCTTACCTACTATGGTCTGGATATCTACAAGAAAAGGAAACTGGCCGAGCTTTTAAATGCGCTTTCAGAAGTGGAAGGAATTGACTGGATTCGTTTGCATTATGCATATCCTTCTGGATTTCCACTTGATGTTCTTGAAGTCATACGCGATAACCCAAAGGTCTGCAACTACCTAGATATGCCCTTGCAGCATGCCACCGACCATATGTTGCGCTCGATGAGAAGAGGCATCACCCGCAAAAAATCGGATGAACTCATTCAAAGAATAAGAGAGACCGTGCCAGGTATTGCGATCAGAACCACGCTGATATCGGGTTTCCCAGGTGAAACTGAAGAAGACTTTGAAGAGCTGAAAGAATGGGTCTCAATACAGCGCTTTGATCGACTGGGTATCTTCCCATATTCACATGAAGAAGGAACCCATGCCTACAAAATGGAAGATGATGTTCCTGAAGAGGTCAAACAGCAACGCGCTGAAGAGATCATGGCAATTCAGTCTCAGATCAGCTTTGAGAAGAACCAGGAGTTGATTGGAAAAAAACTAAAGGTGTTAATAGATAGAGCCGAAGGCGAATACTTCGTTGGACGCACAGAATTCGATTCTCCAGAGGTCGACAATGAAGTACTCATTAAAAAATCTGAACATTTTCTCCGAATTGGTGATTTTACTGAAGTTGAAATAGAAAAAGCAGATTTTTACGATCTGTACGGAAGTCCGATTTAATAGTATGAGAGTAGAGCAGATCAGCCGAAAGAAATCGAATCAATGGAAAAAGCTACTTTCTGATTACCTGGATGGAGAAGATGCCCTAAGTCCGCTCTATCATCGTAGCCCTGAGCTCCGTTCTTTTGAAGCTCAGATTGAAGAAAAGCAAAAGCATTTTAAAAATAGAGATGTCCTGGTTCAGCACCTCAAAGCGCAGTATGAGAATTTAAATCTCAACTCTCGAGATCAACTGATCTCTAAATTAGAAGATGACAAGACCTTCACGGTAACCACTGGACATCAGCTGTGTTTGTTTGGTGGACCAGCTTACTTTGTTTACAAGATCGCGGGAAGCATTGCCCTGGCCAGAAAACTCAAAAAGGAATATCCTGCATACGATTTCATTCCCGTTTACTGGCTTGCGAGCGAAGATCATGACTTTGAAGAGATAAGGTCTCTTCGCCTATTTGGTAAGAAAATAAGCTGGGAAAGAGAGGCTTCTGGTCCAGTTGGACGGCTTAG
>CBFHWY010000162.1:0-1492 GCA_965659675.1 Salibacteraceae bacterium
TTATGATCTGGAGATCTCAACGTGTACAAGTGCGCAGAGTCTACTTTGACCTGCTGAGCATCGCCTTTTTCATGCTTATTGTGATTTCAGTCATTCAATCTAAAGCTTCCTGGTATGACGCGCCAGTGATCGTGCTGTGTTCTTTTCTGATCGGGACCCTGGTGCTTCTCATTCCAGAACAATTCAAACTCTACCAAAATAATTGGCTCACTCACCTCATGCTCATTATCTCTCTATTTTCTATTCCGTATTACCTGCAGGTAAAGAAGAATTACGAAAACCAACAGTCAAAATGGGATGAGCGCTTTTTTAGCATGGCTGCCTATCTTAAGGAATTGAATGAAGGAGAAGACCTCCAAATACCAGATGCAATTGTTGTGAGTCGCTATGCTCCTTCGATCAAGTTCTATCGAAAACAACTTCATAAAAAGGGAATAGTGATCGACCGGCTTTATCCGCAAGAAGTAATGCAGGGAACTAGCATTATGTGTAATAATGAAAAGATCTTAAAGGATCTGAAAGCGGACTATTCCATGAAGAAAATTTATGAGAGAAAAGGAAATCAAATTTTATTTGTTGAAGAGGGGATCTAGAAAGCATATAAAACTTTCGGCCAGGCTTCACTTCGGTAGGTAAACTTGCGGCTTGAGTCTTGCACCTTGAGTCTTGCACCTTGAGTCTTGCACCTTGAGTCTTGTCTATTCAAACCTCAAATGCCTGATGGTTTGTCCGTTGTTGATCAGCTCTTTGAGAGACTCAATTCCCATTTGTACGTGCTTGTCGACGAAATGCTCGGTGACGAGTTTGTCACTTTTTTCGCTTTTGACACCATCCGGGATCATGGGTTGATCAGATACGAGTAGCAATGCTCCGGTTGGGATCTTATTATAAAAACCAACGGTGAAGATGGTGGCAGTTTCCATATCTATAGCCATGGCCCGCACCTTTCTAAGGTACTGCTTAAACTCTTCATCATGCTCCCATACTCTTCGGTTAGTGGTATATACCGTTCCTGTCCAGTAATCTGTGTTGTGGTCTCGAACGACATGAGAAACGGCTCTCTGCAAGTTAAAAGAGGGTAGGGCAGGTACTTCTTTTGGAAAATAATCATTGCTTGTTCCTTCACCGCGTATAGCCGCAATTGGAAGGATCATATCTCCGATCTTGTTTTTCTTTTTCAGACCTCCGCACTTCCCCAAAAACAAAACGGCTTTTGGTTCTATGGCTGAGAGCAGGTCCATCATGGTGGCAGCATTGGCACTTCCCATCCCAAAATTGATGATAGATACATCTCCAGACCTGGCATTGGGCATGGCTTTATCTTTTCCTCGTACTTCAACCCCTTCCTGATCTGCAAAAAGCTCGACGTAGTTGCTGAAATTAGTGAGTAGAATATAGTCACCAAAATCCTCCAAAGGGATTCCTGTGTAGCGCGGTAACCAATTGTCGACGATCTCTTTTTTTGATTTCATGATCCTTTATTGGTTGAACG
>CBFHWY010000163.1:0-1467 GCA_965659675.1 Salibacteraceae bacterium
TGAATGTTGACATGCTCGCAACGCGCATAGCGCTTGAGGCATCCTATCGCTTTAATTTTTCGCGTTCGAGCGCCTTCAGAGCAGGATTGTACTACGGAAGAATCATGGGCAGTGATGAGTTTACCGATCAGCCACAAAGAAATTATCGAAACCTATCTTTTACCAGCAATATTTTTGAGTTCTCACTGCTCTACGAATTTTTCCTCATTCGCTCTAAGTCAAAGCCTTCCTATCTCAAAAGTAGCAGAGCGCTCCTGAATAAGAATTGGGATGTGTATATGTTCTTTGGAGGTGCCGTTTTCAGACATAATCCAAAAAGAGATGGGCTTGCCCTACAACCATTGGGGACAGAAGGTCAAGGCCTTCCAGGGGCACCAGATCCTTACAGCCTCACCCAGTTTTCCGTTCCGCTAGGGACGGGGGCTTCATATCACGTTACTCCAAATATTGCTGTTGATGTTCAAATTAACTACCGGGTTACTTTTACAGACTATCTCGACGATGCCAGCACTTTTTACTACAACCGACAAGAACTCGCAGCGGCGAAAGGGACAGATATCTTAACCTACGCCGACCCTTCTTCCGGTGAAAATCCAGGATGGACCGCTGAAGGGGCGATCAGAGGGAACCCGGAAACAAATGACACCTACTACTCGTTCATGATAAGCTTGAATTACAATCTTGTGAGTATATATGGTCGTTCGACTTATAAGCCGAGGTTTTAGTAATTTCACGTATCAACTTACGTTTCCCAATATGGTGAAAGCGTCACTTAAAATATCCTTTACCCTGCTCGCCTTGTTATTGTCTATTGAGGCTTTTACTCAATACTTCAATAAACAGAATGCATGGAAATTCTATCGTCGGGAGTTTAGCGCTTCTTTTGGATTTAGCAATTACCTCGGCGATCTTGGCGGTCTCGATAAAGCCGGAACCAAGTTCTTTTTGATGGACCTGGAGATGAGCACCTTTAAGCGTTGCTATGGTGGGTCATTTCGATATCACCTGAGGCAAGATATGAGCCTTAGATTAACGGGCTTCTATGGGAATATTGAAGGCAGCGATGCACTCACTGCACATCCGGAAAGAAGCTACAGAAATCTGGATTTTCAATCCAAGATCTACGAAGGTGCCCTCATCTATGAATACTACTTTTTAAGGAATAGTCCAGGACACCTCTACAAGATCAAAAATGCCAAAGGAAAGAAACCGCAGCGCTTCGATCTTTTTCTGTTTGCCGGAGTAGGAGGATTTTGGTTTAACCCCACAAGTGGAGGAGTGCCACTGAAGCCCCTTCGCACGGAAGGGCAAGGCTTACCAGGAGGACCTAAACCTTACTCGAGATTTCAAGTTTGCTTCCCTGGCGGCTTTGGTGTGAATATGTTGATTACCAACACTATCAAGATCGGTTTGGAGGGGAACTATCGTGTTACCATGACCGACTACCTCGATGATGTTTCCACTTTC
>CBFHWY010000164.1:0-1310 GCA_965659675.1 Salibacteraceae bacterium
GGAGAAGAGCAATTGGTGCAGGAAAGCCCATTGGCAGGTTCCCAAACAAACTGATCTGCACTCGCACCATAGGCCACCAACTGCGTACTATCAGAACTACACAACAAAGTGTCTTCAGTACTTTGCGCCTGCAATTTGTGCGTGTTTACATACAATGTTTGGGTGAGGGTGGGGAGTTGGAGTCCTAGAAAACTACCTAAAGAATCTGTTATGGTGTCCTGAATTATCATGGTATCTCTCAAATAATCAGGGCAATTTATTCTAGATAGTTTTCTTGAAAATTGAGCTGAAGGACTATTATCAATAAAATAAACACTTCCATCTAGACCAAGCTGTAAATCAGCAAAAAGAAATGTACTGTCAGTTTGCTGTTTAATTGTCATTTCTGATATTGAGATATCAGTTGAGTCTTCAAGGCTAATATTGTACATAAGCAACCTGTTGCGCCTTGCAATTATTAGCTCTTTGCTGTTTGGGGTAAAAGAGCAAGAATAAACCTCATTAAGCCCACTTAGTGAACGACTAAACAGCTTTTTATCTATTCGCCCATTTAATCGATCAAAAGAGAAAACTTCAATTAAATTAGATCTTTGTGTTGCGCAAAGAGCCAAATATTTACTGTTGGGAGAAGCCTTGATATTCGTAACATTACTCTGTAATTCTAAAACTGAATTAACTGATTGGACTAAATGCGGATTCATTGAAAGTCCTGATTGATCAATCTTAAAAATTCCAAATGTTTCACTTGTATCAGAACGCAACAACAGCCATTTATCAATCTGATTTTGGTGATCGAGAACACAAAAATTCTTTCCTGTAAAAGGTAATTCCGAACCCTTTGAAATTACTCTTCCCAATCCTGAGTTTAACCGTAAATCAATAAGTGCCACTTTACAATTATTCCCATGCATTGTGAACAAGTAGTATTCAGAACCTGAATTTGGTTTTTTTACTATCAAGTGTCTGCCTCTATAAGAAAGATTGCCATCTTCCATATAACTATGATCTGAATTATAAACTGTATCCTCAGAAACATAAAATAGCATGTCTCCTTTTTGATCTGAAATAGTAGCTACACTACCTGTTGTCCAAGACCTTGATAGACTATCCCTAAAAGGACCTTTTGGTTCAAAAACCATACTACATTCACGTCCAAAATACCAACGATTAGCCTCTAATGACTGTGAATAAGCAGATATTAGACAAATAAACTGAAGCGAAGCAAAATATATTCCCCGCTTGAGAAGAAGATGAAATTTCACGCTTTAATTATTTTGAAACAACCATAGTTCTTGTATCAAGCGATACAC
>CBFHWY010000165.1:0-1258 GCA_965659675.1 Salibacteraceae bacterium
TGCCGGAAGATTTCTCAAACTTCCTTATCAGATCTGTGCTCCTGCGGCAATGATCGGTGCAAGTAACTTTTTTGAATTGGCCGTGGCCGTGGCCATCGCATTATTTGGTCTTGAATCAGGCGCTGCATTGGCCACCGTTGTAGGCGTACTCATCGAGGTTCCCATCATGCTTTCACTGGTGGAAATATCAAAGCGATGGCGATTTTGATATTTATCACAATTCACTCAACTTTTTAGCTTTAAAATTGTCTCACTAAAAACTAATAAACAATGAAATATTTAAGCAGCATATTAATCGCATCCATGTTCTTCTTAGCATCTTGTGGTGGAGGCTCAGAACAGGCTCCCAAAGAAGAGAAGCAGGAGGACAACATGATGTTAGCTCCTCAGGAAGCTGAAGAAGAAAAACCAATGGATATTCCTGAAATGGTTGAACTGACCATCGAAGGAAATGACCAAATGAAATACAACCTGAATAAGTTGGAGGTTTATGAAGGACAAACGGTGAAACTCACCCTGAAGCACGTGGGTGAAATGCCAAGAGAAACTATGGGACACAACTGGGTGTTACTGAAGTCTGGAGCAGACATGGCCGAATTTGCTACGGCTGCCATCGAGGCAAAAGACAACGATTACATCCCTGCAGACAAAACTGGTGACATCATTGCAAACACCAAGACCATTGGTGGCGGCGAAGAAGTGACCATCGAGTTTGAGGCACCTGCTAAAGGATCTTACAAATTTCTATGCACATTCCCAGGACACTACGGAATGATGAATGGAGACTTTGTAGTTATGTAGTTGAATCATTACGTTCAAAGATCAAGGGGTTGTACTTTTCAGGGTGCTTCCCCTTTTTTGTTTTATAGAATTCCTCGATCTTTAAAAAGTCCTCTTTCATATTTCCGCTCGGCTTGAACCAATCGCCATAACCACCCTGCTTTGTTTCAAAGTCGAGGTAACCCAGTACGATAGGAAGATCAGTATCCATAGCGACCCTGTAGAAGCCCGTTCTCCACTTTTTTACATAACTTCTGGTTCCTTCAGGAGGGAAAAGCAGAAACAACTCCTTATCCTCTTTCAACATCCCGATCAATTTCTCTGTGAGATTATTCTTTTGGGAACGATCAACAGGAATGCCTCCACTCCACTTCAAAAACCAACTTAGTGGAGGAACAAAGACCTCCTTCTTGA
Source organism: Salibacteraceae bacterium (assembly GCA_965659675.1). Lineage (GTDB taxonomy): Bacteria > Bacteroidota > Bacteroidia > Flavobacteriales_G > Salibacteraceae > CBFHWY01. The sequence goes on from CBFHWY010000165.1 coordinate 1,195, forward strand.
TAAGATAACGAACCTTATTCCCCAGGATCCAGAGACCTGCCATTCCGAAAATAAAATCCCAATT
>CBFHWY010000166.1:0-1162 GCA_965659675.1 Salibacteraceae bacterium
CCAAATTCAGTTTTGGATATGAATTCATCTTTATTCCTGAATTTGTTTCAAATCAAGGCATTGAACATCCAATAGAAGCCCTGGAGGATCTAAAGTATCTCACTCAGTTTTCTACTTCTGAATTTGCCATTCGTCCTTTTATTGAAAAGTATGAGAAGCTCAGCATGGAGAAGATGCTAGTGTGGACCCAAGATGAGAATGAGCATGTTCGCAGGCTTGCCTCTGAGGGCTGCCGCCCCAGTTTACCCTGGGGAAAAGCGCTTAAGAAGTTCCAAAAGAATCCCGATCCCATCTTTCCAATTCTGAGGGCACTGATGTCAGACCCTTCACTTTACGTTCGAAAAAGTGTGGCGAATAACCTCAATGATATCTCTAAATTTCATCCTGATCGGGTCATAGATTTCTGCAAAGAGTACCAGGGACAGTCGAAAGAAAGCGACTGGATCATTAAGCGCGCTTTGCGCAGCCTCCTCAAGGAGGGGCGCCCGGCAGCCCTCAGGATGTTTGGTTTTGGGCCTGCTGAACATTTTGAATTCGCGACATTTAAGATCCACAAGAAAGAGATCAAAATAGGGGAGGCGCTCAAATTTGATTACGAGATCGTGAATCGAAGTAAAGATGCTCAAAAGATCAGACTTGAATACCGCATTCACTTTCTGAGAAAGGGAGATCGACATAATATCAAGACCTTTCAGATCAAGGAATCTGAACTTCAAGCCGGTGAAAGCCTGCTTGGATCAAAAAGCCAGTCTATGGCTCAACTAAGTACTAGAAAACTCTATCCTGGCCCGCATTTTATTAATTTGGCCATCAATGGTGAAGACTCAAAAACATATCGCTTCACACTAATCCCTGGATCATGATAGAATTTTGGAACGAACGCTATGCCGAGGAAGATTACGCTTACGGAAAGGAGCCTAATGAGTATTTAAGGTCTGTACTAGCTGAGCTTAAACCCGGAAAGATCCTTTTTCCTGCTGAAGGGGAAGGTAGAAATGCAGTTTATGCTGCTGAGCTGGGTTGGGAGGTATTTGCTTTTGACCAAAGTGAAGAGGCTCGTGAAAAAGCGCTTAAATTAGCTGAGGAGCGCGGGGTTGAAATCAATTATGAAGTAAATGACCTTCAGCATTATAAACTGGAAGAGAACAGCCTTGATGCAGTT